>CAYSOK010000042.1:0-11609 GCA_964432645.1 uncultured Bacteroidaceae bacterium
GTAACATCTATATGAGAAATTTTCATATTGTCAAAATTTAATCGTTCAAGAATGCGGTGAGTGGCGAGGTAGCCTCGGCAGAGCGAGAGACCACTCCCAAGCCTGCAAGATATGCCTTTCGTCCGGCGATGGTAGCGAGACGGAAAGCATCCGCCATGGCCACCGGGTCGTCCGCCACGGCAATAGCGGTGTTCACCAAGACGGCATCCGCCCCCATTTCCATGGCAGCCGCCGCATGGCTGGGAGCACCCAAACCGGCATCTACCACCACCGGCACCTGAGATTGTTCGATGATGATTTCCAGGAAGTCACGTGTGCGCAGTCCCTTGTTGGTGCCAATCGGCGCACCCAGCGGCATGACGGCAGCGGCGCCCACCTCCTCCAATCGCTTGCAGAGCACGGGGTCGGCTTGTATGTAGGGGAGTACTTGAAAACCATCTTTTGCCAGTATCTCCGTAGCCTCCAGTGTTTCAATAGGGTCGGGCAATAGATATTTCGGGTCGGGATGAATCTCCAGTTTGATGAAGTCCGTACCGAAGATTTCGCGGCTCATGCGTGCGGCAAGTACCGCCTCCTTGGCGTTGCGTACGCCGGAGGTGTTGGGCAGCAGTTGCACCTGCTCGCGGTTGATGTGTGTCAACATATCATCGGTAGCCTCGTTCATCATGTTTACGCGTTTCATAGCCACGGTAATCATTTGAGACTCAGACGCCAGGATAGCCTTTAGCATATCCTCGGGCGAAGAGAACTTTCCGGTTCCCACGAAGAGTCGTGACGTAAACTCACGACCTCCGATTTTCAATAAATCTGTCATGTATTATATATAATGTATAAATTTAAATTCTACCATTCATTTGCTTTCATCGGCATCCGCTCCAAGAAACGCCGTGTGGCGTCTTCCGGCGATGCTTCGTGTACAATCGCTCCACTGATGGCGATGCCGTTCACTCCCGTAGCAAGAATCTCCGCCACATCTTCCACCGTGATGCCTCCAATCGCCACCACCGGCAGGGAGATGCCGTTGCGTGCCATCCCGTCCAGGATGTTCCGGTATCCGGATAGACCCAGTGTGGGCGCCAATCGCTTCTTTGTTTGAGTGAAACGAAACGGACCGATTCCCAGATAGTTAACAGGGAGTTTCGATAAACGCACCACATCCTCCAAGGTATTGGCGGTGCCACCGATGATGGCGTCATCGCCCAGAATTTTGCGTGCCTCCGCAGGCGACATATCCAGTTTGCCCAGATGTACTCCGTCCACTTGCAGCGTCTTTGCCAGCTCCACCCGGTCGTCGAGCAGCAGGGTGGTTTTCGCCTCCCGACACACCGGCTGCAATCTCTCCACCACCGCACGCACCTCCTCGTCCGTCGCCTCCTTCATGCGCACTTGTATCCAGCGACAGCCACCGCGCATTGCCGCCAGCGACTGACGGACAATCTCTTCAACGGACGCTCCGTCGGTAATCAGTTGTAACATAGACTATCCTCCGTTTGCCGCTTTGATAATCAATACAAAATCACCCTCGTTCAGGGTGTGCGTAGCCCAATCGTCGCGCGTCACCAACTCGTTGTTGACCGCCGCAGCTATGCCGCCACGTCCCGTCGGAATCTTCTCCAACAAGCCGATGACCGTTTCCAGGGTAGCGTGTTCCTCCACCACTACCGCTTTGTTGTTTACTTTGATATTCATAATGTTATGGATTTGAATAGGTGATGAATCGGACCGTGTCCACTCCCCAGACGATACTCCGCTCCGGCAGCGATGGCACCCGAGAGCCAGTCTACCGATGTCCGCACCGCCGTCTCCAAGGCATCTCCCTGCGCCAGTCGGGCGGCGATGGCACTGGAGAGAGAACATCCGGTGCCGTGTGTGTTGACGGTAGAGATGTAGGGATGTGAAATCTCCTCAACGGTTCCGTCCGGCAGAGCCAGTATGTCGGTTAGTATGTCGGTTTGGGATAAGTGTCCGCCTTTCAGTAAGATAGCTATGCCGTAGTCGTTGCTCATTTGCACAGCCAACCTCCGCATCTCGTTTGGAGTATGCGCCTGCACACCGGTCAGCGCCGCCGCCTCCGGTAGGTTGGGTGTCAGTAGGGTAGACACAGGAATTAGATGTTTGCGCAGGAGGGTAGGGTAGTCGTCATCGCTCAGTCGATGTCCGGAAGTGGAGACCATTATGGGGTCGACCACCACCGCGCGAACAGGATGTACCCGAAGCGCATCCGCTATGATTCTCAGAGCGTTGCCATTGGGAATCATGCCAATCTTCACAGCATCCGGTTGCACATCCGTGAACACGGCATCGAGCTGTGCACGCAGCATCTCGGGCGATGTCGGTTCCACCTGCATCACACCGCACGTGTTTTGAGCCGTCAGGGCGGTAATCACCGTCATGGCATACACCCCATGCGCGCAGCAACTCTTGATATCAGCCTGCACCCCGGCTCCCCCTATGGTGTCGGAGCCTGCAATCGATAGAACGGTTTTATAGGTCTTCATCCTTTAAAATTTAGTCTCAGGGATGATGAGACACGATGAAAGACTTCTCCATGGGTAGATAACTTCTATACACAAATCGAGAGCATCACACCTCTTACGTATGATTCTCGATGTGAATAGCTATTCACACATTCCCTACATCGGCATTACCCGCATCAGGTTCGAAGGGTATCATCTCAGCCTCGACAAATGTCGAAACACCCCTAAGTATTATTATCAACGCTGCAAAGGTAAGGAAAAAATCTCGAATAATCCAAACAATTGATAAAAAATACGGCTATCTACGAAAAAAATGATACCTTTGCACCCCGAAATAGGAACAATTGTAAAGTAAAAACCCTTCAATAGATAAAAATATGAATATGGAAACCGTACAGCAAGTCGTGGACAGTGTGCAGGATTTTATGTGGACTTACATCAATATCGCCCTGCTCGTGGCGTGTGCTCTTTACTTCACCCTGCGAACGCGCGGCATACAGTTCCGAATGATTGTGGAGATGGTGCGCATGATGTTTCGTCCGGAGAAGCCCTCCAAGGACAGTGCGCAGAAGCACATCTCCTCCTTTCAAGCCTTCATCGTGGCGCTTGCTTCTCGTATCGGCACCGGAAATATGGCCGGTGTAGCTACGGCGATAAGTGTGGGTGGTCCCGGCTCCATCTTTTGGATGTGGGTCATGGCGCTGTTCGGTTCGGCCACGGCGTATGTGGAGTCCACGTTGGCGCAGCTGTACAAGCGTCGCGGCAAGCATTCCTTCTTCGGTGGACCGGCGTACTACATGAAGTATGGTTTGCATAGTCCGGTTACGGGTGTGATATTCAGTGTTTTGATGATTCTTACCTTTGGCTGGGCGAACAATGCTTCTCAGAGCAACACCATTGCCTTGGCATGTGAACAGGCGTTTCAGATTCCGGTGGCGTATATGGGTATAGCGCTCACGGTGTTGGCGCTCTTTGTGGTGTTTGGTGGAATTCATAGAATTGCGCGGGTGAGTGAGGCGGTGGTGCCGTTCATGGCGATTCTCTATTTGTTTGTGGCTGTGGGTGTTTTGGTGATGAATTACCATAAGATACCTACGGTGTTTGCCATGATTGTGGAGAATGCTTTCGGTTTCGGTCAGTTTGCCGGTGGTTCGCTTGGCACGATTGTGGCGATGGGTGTGAAGCGTGGTCTTTTCAGCAACGAGGCGGGCGAGGGTTCTGCGCCGAATGCTGCGGCGACAGCCACGGTGAGTCATCCGGTGAAGCAGGGACTTATTCAGGCATTGGGTGTTTATACGGATACGCTTGTGGTGTGTTCTTGTACGGCTTTTATTATATTGTGTAGTGGTGTGGATTATACGGCGAGCAATGGCATCCAGTTGACGCAGAATGCTATGACGGCGGAGATTGGTTCGTTTGGTAATCCGTTTGTTGCGATTACGATATGGATGTTTGCGTTTAGTACCATCATTACGAACTGTTATTATGGTGAGACGAATCTTTTGTATTTCACGCAGAACAAGGTGGCGCTTTACGGTTATCGTGCCATGTCTTGTGGTTTTGTGATGTTTGGTTCGCTCATGAGTTTGGAGCTTACGTGGAGTATCATTGATTTGTGCATGGCGCTGATTACGATTTGTAATCTTTCGGCGATTGTGATTTTGTATCCCAAGGTTCATAGGTTGACGAAGGATTATGTGATGCAGCGTAAATTGCATCAAGATCCGGTGTTCCGCAAGTCTTCCATGCCGGAGATTGCGGATGAATTGGAGGGATGGGAGTGATATTCTTGTGGAGAATAGTTTGTTTTTTTATTACAAAACGGCGTGACACTTCGGTGACACATGTTGACACCTATCTGTCACATTTAAAGTCTTCTGTATCAACGAGTGTGACACATAGGTGACAGATGTGACACATTTTCGATTTTTCTGTATGGGGGTGTTGTGAATGGTGACAGATGATATTTTTACTCCGATTTAATATGCAGATTATCAATGAGTGTGACACATTTTGAAACATACTTTACTTTTGGGGTGAAATAAGCGGTTTCTGTCACGGAATCACGTGTTATTGCATGAAATATTATTACAGAAGGAGTCGATATAAAGACACTGTGAAGGCTCAATAAAAACACTGTACTTTTGCATACAAAACACTGTACTTTTTGACTCGTGCTCTCTGAGAGCAGCGAACAAAAAGTACAGTGTTTTCATCCACAGTGTAGGGACGTTTCGTGGATGGCTCTCTCGTGGATAATTGCCCGCAATTAGTACCGAAAAAGCGTATGATTTTGGGCAAAAATCATACGCTTTTCGATACCTGTTTGCCCGCAATTAGAATCGCGTTTGCGGGCAATTAAACGGCTCACTCCTTAAGCGATTCCTCCGAAATCCCTTTTAGACCTTCCCGTTGGATAATCTCCTCCACCTTCTCATTGTCCGGTGAACGGAAAATCAAGATACCCTTGCCACTCAAAAGAAATGAATAAAGGTAAGAAATCTGTACCCCCTCCGTGGCAAACTTCGCGATAACATCCGAAGCACACCCCGGACGATTCTCCAACTCAATGGCAAAAACATCCGACAATGTCACAGCTACACCTGCCTCCTGAAGCACCAAATAGGCACGCTTCGGGTCGTTGCAAATGATGCGGAAAATACCGTAGTCCAGCGTGTCCGCTATGGTCGACGCAATCAACTGAATGCCTGCTCCCTTGAGCAACTGCAATACCTTGACCAACGTACCCGACTTGTTCTCTATAAATATGGATAATTGATTGATAGTCATGATAATCCTTGTTTTTAAGATGAAACCTTATAACTCCTTCAAAAAGTTACGCATGTCCTTCACACGCTGCGCCTTACCCTCCGAAACCGGAAGCGTTCCCGGCGGAACCAACTTGACGTGCGGTGTCAACAAAATCTCATCGTGCAGGCGACTCGCAATCGCCTTGTTCAACAGCTGTAACTGACCGTAATCGTCCGTAAACGATTCACGACTCAGCTCCACCTCCACCGTCATGAAGTCATTGCTACCCTCCGTCTGGAGCGTCACCAAGTAGTTGTTACCCAACTCCTTAAACTGCATCAATACCTGCTCAATCTGAATCGGGAAGATGTTGACACCACGCAGCACAATCATATCGTCCGAACGACCCTGCATGCGGTCAATACGGCGATGATGTCTACCACAAGGACACTCCCCCGGGAGGAAACGCGTAAGGTCGCGCGTGCGATAACGCAACAACGGCATCGCCTCGCGGTTCAGCGTCGTCAGCACCATCTCGCCCAACTCACCGTCCGGCACCGGTTCCAACGTCTCCGGATTGATAATCTCCACCAGATAGTAATCCTCCCAGATGTGCATGCCGTTCTGCTCCTTGCACTCGAACGCCACACCCGGACCACACATCTCCGACATGCCGAAAGAGTTGTACGCCTTCACCCCCAACATCTCCTCGATACGTAGTCGCTGCTCGTGGCTATGTGGTTCAGCACCAATCGCTAAGATGCGAAGTTTGGTGTCCCTACGCGGGTCGATACCCTCCTCCTGCATCACCTCGAAGATACGCGTTGCGTAACTCGGAATGGCATGCACCACAGTGGTGCCGAAGTCCGTCATGAACTTAATCTGACGACGCGTGTTGCCTGCCGCCGCAGGAACGGTCAACATACCCACCTTCTCGGCACCGTACTGGAAGCCCAAACCGCCGGTAAACATGCCGTATCCGGAGGAGTTCTGGAATACATCCTCGGGACGCGCTCCCACCATCCATAAGTTGCGTGCCACCTGGTTTGCCCACTCATCCAAGTCCTTTTGAGTGTGGAGAATAACCGTCGGATTACCCGTTGTACCGCTCGAAGAATGCAAGCGCACACACTCCCTCAACGGCACCGAAGCAATGCCAAAGGGATAGGTATCGCGCAGGTCCTGCTTGGTGGTAAAAGGAATCTTGCGTATATCGTCTAAGGTTTGAATATCCTCGGGAGACAACCCGTTCTCCTCGAAGCGTTTTTTGTAGAAAGGAGAGGACATACAGTGGCGCACGGTCTTCTTGAGACGCTCCAACTGGAGTGCCTCAATCTCGTCGTGCGACATGGTCTCTTCTTTCGGATTAAAATAATCTGAATAACTCATTTCTAGGTTTTTATGATTGTTTTTTGTAACATTCAAAGATGTGCTCCACCTTCGTGCGGTTCTTCAGCGGAGTGATTAGCGAAATCAGCGGCACCACCACAAAACCGCCCACCATGGCGATGGCACCACAATTAATTGGATTGATGGGATTGCCCATCAGCATGTTGATGGTGGTCAGTCCCACACCCCAGGCGAAGCACGCCCAAACCGATGCCGTGGTGATGCGCTTGCTGTACAATCCTAACAAGAAGGGTGCCAAGAATGCTCCCGCAAGAGCACCCCAAGAGATGCCCATCAATTGTGCAATAAACATGGGCGGATTGAGTGCTATCATCAAGGAAATGACGATGAAGAACACGATTAACACACGCATAACCACCACCTTACGACGCTCAATCTTCTCCGCCACCTCATCGTCGATGGAACCACCCTTCACCTCGTCCGACGTACTGGTCTTGTCGCGATAAATCAGGTCGAGAGTCATGGTAGAGGAGGAGGTGAGCACCAGAGAAGCCAAGGTAGACATGCTGGCAGAGAGCACCAACAGCACCACCAGAGCAATCAAAATATCGGGAAGTGTCTCGAGCATGGAGGGGATGATGGCATCGAAATCGTAGCGCCCGTTCGGTTTCAATCCCGGTTCCCCGAAAAGACGACCGAAGCCGCCCAGGAAGTAGCATCCGCCGGACACCACAAGGGCGAAGAGGGTAGAGATGATGGTTCCTCGCTTGATGGCACCCTCGTCGGTGATGGAGTAAAACTTACCCACCATCTGCGGCAATCCCCAGGTTCCCAGAGAGGTAAGTACGATGACACCAAACAAACTCAGCGCGTTGGGACCGAACCAAGAGGCAAAGTCGCCCGCCTCAAAATGCTCATAGAGCGGGTCTTGAGAATCCATCGCCGTAGGCACGGCAGCCTGCATCTTGTGGTAAGCCTCCGTGAGTCCGCCCTGTGCATTGAGCACCGCCGCAATCACCACTACGATACCCACCAGCATCACAATGCCCTGTATGAAGTCGTTGATGGCTGTAGCCTTGTATCCGCCCAGTATCACGTATGCCGCTGTGAGCACCGCCATGATGACCACGCAATACTCGTAAGGGATGCCGAAGCCCATTTCAAAGAGTCGTGAGATGCCGTTGTAAACACCTGCCGTATAGGGGATTAGGAATACGAAAGCGATGATGGATGCCACCACACGTAGTCCTTGACTATTGTATCGTGTACCAAAGAAATCGGGCATGGTGCGGCTAGAGATGTGTTGTGTCATCAGTTTGGTGCGTCGTCCCAGCACCATCCACGCCAGGAGTGAACCGATGATGGCGTTGCCGATACCAATCCAAGTAGATGCCATACCGTATTTCCATCCGAACTGTCCGGCGTATCCCACGAACACCACAGCAGAGAAGTAGGAGGTTCCATAGGCAAAGGCGGTCAACCAACCGCCCACCGCGCGTCCACCGAGTACGAATCCATCGACAGAGGAGGATTGTTTGCGTGAATAGATTCCCACTCCGATCATGATGCCGAAGAAGAGAATCGTTAGGAGAAGTTTTATTAACATAGCGTTTCTCGTTTTGATTAGTATAAATAAGGTGTGTGCTGCATGCGTAGCGCACTATCGGTTGCAAAAATAATACTTTTTTGGCAATAATATAGTAGGTTAATGAAAATATTTCGTTAGAAGTGTTGTTTTTTATCCACGAGCGAACCCTCCACGAGCGAATCCTCCACCGTGTAGGGACGTTTCGTGGAATCTCCTCAAAACGCGGCACGTGGTACGTGCCGCATGGTCATTACTCTGTGGATGTTTCGTGAGAAATCCACTGTATCCGATTTCCGAAACATTCGCTCTCTACCCTCTTCAACGGAACATCCTTCGGAAGACACGGAGCCGGTACTCCCTCTCCAATACGCAGACACCCCGTCTCTATACGGATGCCGTCCCACAATCCCGCCTGTATCAACGAGTTTTGGAGTGCCGCACCTCCTTCAACCAATACCGACTGAATCCCCAGTTCATACAACTTGTGCATGAGTTGATGGAGCGCATCCTTCGCACTGAAATCCAGTGCAATATGTTCCCGTGAACACTCCTCCGCAACCGACTCGTCCACCACGACAATCGTCCGCGCACTCCCGTCAAACAGTTGCAACGTATCCGGCAAAACATTCTTGCGGTCCAATACGATGCGAATCGGTTGACGACCGCTCCACGCCCGAACCGTAAGACTCGGATTGTCCATGCGTGCCGTGTTCGTACCCACCAGTATCGCCTGATGCTCCACCCGCAACTTGTGCGCCGCCATCTGTGAAAGCGGATTCGAAATCTGTAGAGGACGCTCCTCTGCCGAACGAATGCTATCGATAAAACCATCCTCCGTCTGCGCCCACTTCAGTGTGATGAACGGACGCTGACGACTGTGAAACGTCATAAAGGTGTGATTCAGAGCCTTGCATTCCTCCTCCAGCACCCCCACCGTCACCGAGATCCCCGCCTCGCGAAGCATGGAAATCCCCTTGCCATGTACCTTGGCAAACGGATCCACACACCCCACCACAACCCGCGGAATGTGGCGGTCGATGATGAGTTGAGCACACGGCGGTGTCTTGCCATAGTGCGCACACGGTTCCAAGCTCACATAGATGGTGCTCTCCGGCAGCAACGACGGATTTTTGACCGAGCCAATCGCGTTTACCTCCGCGTGCCCCTCGCCACAACGTATGTGGTATCCCTCGCCAATAATACGTCCATCGTGCACCACCACCGCACCCACCATGGGGTTCGGAGCAGCATTTTGTCTACCGTTTTGCGCCAATTGTAGGCAGCGTTTCATAAAAATCTCGTCTGTTGTCATACCTAATTCAAAAATAATACGTAAGTTTGTACCTCGAAAAGAATAAAAGATGAATGAACTTGTAACAAGCATACGTGCACAACTCTCCCGGTGCTATGACCCCGGCGAGGCGGCTGCCCTCACCTTCTACCTTCTGGAACGCAGGTACGGACTCACCCGTACCCAACTTTACATGGGCAAAGGTAGACATTTTTCGCCGAACGAGGAGCAAGAACTCCGGGAAATCTTGGACAGACTCTGTAAAAAAGAACCCATACAGTATGTTTTGGGCGATGCCGAGTTCTGCGGACACCTCTTTCGCGTGACTCCTGCCGTCCTTATTCCCCGTCCCGAAACCGAGGAGTTGGTGCAGTGGATACTCCGCGAGGAATCGCATGCCCGCCGTCTGCTCGATATAGGAACCGGTAGCGGATGCATCGCCCTCTCCCTGGCAGCCGAACTTCCCGGGGCGGAGGTGGAGGGGTGGGACATCTCTCCCGATGCCCTCGCTGTGGCAGGGGAGAATGCTCGCCGATTAAAGCTACCCGTGCGCTTCGCGGAGCACGATATTCTAAACGAGCAGCCCGAGGGTAGGTGGGAGGTGGTGGTCAGCAATCCTCCTTACATCACTCCGAGTGAACAGGCGGAGATGGAAACAAATGTCCTCGACTATGAACCACACCTCGCCTTGTTTGTTCCCCAACAAGACCCGCTACTCTTCTATCGCGCCATCGCTCGGTATGCCGCTCGCCATTTGGTGCCCGGCGGTAAACTCTATTTTGAGATAAACCGTGCCTATGGCGAAGAGACCGTTCTCCTTCTCCGCGAGACGGGATACACGCATGTTGAACTCCGCCACGATGCCTACGACAACCCGCGCATGGTGTCCGCACGTTGGCAAGAATCCGAAACTCAAGAATGATAAAGAAAACGATGACCGTCCAAACGGCACTCCGCACGCTCACGAATCTCTGCGCCGGACGCGAGGTGTGTTCTTACGATGCACGCGAGAAGTTGCGCAAGTGGCAACTCTCCGCGAGCGATGCCGAGACCGTTATGGCGTACCTTATAAAAGAACGCTACATAGACGATACGCGCTATGCGGCTGCTTTTGTGAAAGATAAAATACTCTACAACAAGTGGGGCAAACTCAAGGTGGTGCAGGGGTTGCGCACCAAACGTATTCCTCCAAGCATCATCGTAGATGCGCTCGATGCGGTGGAGGAGGAGACGTATCACGAGCTCATGTACGATGTGCTCCGCAAGAAGTGGGAGGCGCTCGCAAACGAGCCGGACTACAATCGTCGCCGCAAACTCTTTGCCTTTGGTTTGCGCCGTGGCATGGATGGTGAGGTGGTTCGTCACTTCTTCAGTAAGTTGGGTGTGGAGAGTCAGGATCTGGACGATATGAGTATCAACGATACGGAGGAGGACGCATGATGTTGCCAACCCTCCGGCGCACGGTGTCGCGCTACACCCGTTGTGTGCGCGACCTGTTGGTGCCTCGTTTTTGTGTGTCGTGTGGTGTACGGTTGACTCCCTCCGAGCGTTTTTGTTGCCTCAATTGTTTGGGGCGTTTCCCGTATACCGGTACATGGCGTCCCGGTAATGAACGGGTGTTGCGTCACTTCTATGTGCAAGTGCCTGTGGAGCGTGCTGCCGCCCTGGTGCGTTACGATGAGTTCACGCGCCATCTTCTGTTTATTGTGAAGTATTTCAACTCCCCGGAGTTTGGTGTTTACCTAGGTGAACTCATGGCGGATGTTCTTCAGCCCGACGGTTTTTTTGAGGGGATAGATAGGATTGTGCCTATACCATTAAATAAGGTACGCGCGCGTAAGCGTGGATACAATCAGAGTGAATGTTTAGCCCTCGGCATCTCCCGTCGCACCGGCATTCCGGTGGACACGCGGAGTGTGGTGCGATGGCGCAACAATCCCACCCAGACGCGTAAGAACAAAGTGGAGCGTCTCGAAAATGTTCGTGATGTTTTTGCCGTAGCGCATCCCGAAAGTTTGCGGGGAGCTCACATATTAATAATAGACGATGTCCTCACCACCGGTGCCACCACCAATTCCTGTGCCATTGCCATCGCCGAGGTCCCCGGCGTAAAGATTTCCATCCTCACATTCGCCCAAGCGTAAAAACGATT
>CAYSOK010000043.1:0-11563 GCA_964432645.1 uncultured Bacteroidaceae bacterium
ACTTGAGTAATATCACCGTTTCACTCCAAACGACCGGAGGCCTTGAGATAACGAGTGTGATTCACAAACAGAGAACAGAGTGCTTGTATGTAATCACACTCCGCTTGCTGCCACAACGTCTGTGCTTCCAAAAGATTGGAGAGTGTTTCCAGACCATTCTCATAGTTCTTCTGAGACACCTTCAGGTTCTCCGAAGCTTGCTGTATGGAGGTTTCTGTAAGCTTTACTTCCAAAGCCGACTCTTCTTGACTGTTGGCTGCCAAGTTTACTTCCAACAACATCTGCTCTTCCAGGTTTGATTTCTCTACTTCCGCTTCTTGCTGCTTCAATTTCGCACTACGTACCTTGTACTTCATCTCACCAAAATGATATATCGGAACCTTTACCGATAGCATCGCAGAGGCTGCTCCATCGTCTATCAATTTCTCATCGCCCAACTTCAATCCGTTCATGTAACTCACTCCTGCCATCAGTCCTACTTGAGGCAAGTGGTCACTACGTGTGAGCTTCACTTGCTGACGCATCAACTCTACCTTCTCCGACAGCAGAGAGGTCTCCGCACGCCCCGAAATGTCTACATCGCCCGGGGCCTCTATGGCGCTTACTTGTGCCTTCAACTCCTCCAAACTCAACTCCACATCTTCCGTGAGCGGGAGACCCATGATGTGCAGCAGATTCATCTTCGCCACGCGCAGAGCATTGCGGGCCTTGAGAAGATTGAGTTCACTCTCGTTCAATTTCACCTGCACTTTCAACACATCGTTCTTTGTCTTGAGTCCATGGCGATAGGCACTCTCTACATTGCGTAACAACTCTTGCAAGAGGGCATGATACTCCTGCGCCACCTTGCCGGACTCCTGCGCCTTGACGGTGAGAGCAAAGGCCTCATCGACCGACAGAAGTACCTTATCGTTGGTGAGACGACGGTTCAACACCGACATGCGATTGCCTATCTGCGCCATGCGGTAGGCTGCCGTTATCTTGCCACCCATGTAGATGGGCTGCTTCAAATAGACGCCACCGCCAAAGAAGTTGCCTACCTTCGCCTCCACCTTTTTGAGGTTGTCGGGCACCATCTGTGATATCTGATCGGGAGAAATCTGATTCGCCACCATCCATTCCCCCAACTGCGGAACAGCGCCCAGGATGCCGGTGGCATAGTCCATGAGGTTCCACTCCAACTTGGCGGTAGAGGCAAAATCGAACGCTGCCACAGCGAACTGAGGCAGAAAATTGGTGCGATACGCCTTTACATCGTACGCCGTACGCTGAACGGTTAAATCGGCCGTCACCAACTCCTTGTTGTGCTCCAAGGCACAGGCGCGACAACGCTCCATGGTGTACACCTCGGCACGGGCTACATCGCACACGGATGCGGCCATCATCAACACACCTATATATATCTTATACTTCATGAGTTACAAATTTTTGTTTGAGTTCATCTTAAAGAACAACGCATAGAGCGTGGGGATAAAAATCAGGGTAATCAGCGTACCCATAAAGAGTCCGCCCATAATGGTGGCGGCGAGGGGGCCGAACATGGCGTCGGGGAGCAGCGGTATCATGCCCAAGATGGTGGTCAAGGAGGCCATCATCACGGGGCGTAGACGACTCAGCGAACTCTGTATCAACGCCTCCCGGGCATCGCCTCCGGTGCGGAGTCGGAGCGATATCTCGTCCATCAACACGATGCCGTTCTTTATCATCATGCCTATCAATCCTAGCACTCCTACGATGGCAACAAAGCCGAAGTCCTTGCCGCTAATCAGCATGGCAGGAATGACTCCAACCAGTATCAACGGGATGCAGCAGAAGATGATGATGGGTTTCTTGTAGTCCTTGAAAAGCATAATCAAGATGGCTATCATCATCATGATGCTGGCAGGGAAATAGCGGAACAAATACTTCATACTCTGATCACTAGCTTTCTTCTCGCCCTCCCACGAAAGGCTGTAGCCCTGCGGCAGAGGGATGGCTTCTATCTCACGGGCAATCACCTCGCGGGCTGCTTCCGTACCGATACCGGGCACGGGACTGCACTGCACGCGTTGAGAGCGTTCGCCGTTGTAACGGGGCACCACCGGGTCTTCCCAGTCGATGGTGATGCCGTTGGAGACCTGCTTGACGGGGATGGTCTTCATGAGGGCTTGTATGAGTTTCTCCTTGTCTACGTTTCCGGTGCGGAGCTTCATGAGGTTGTCTTGACTCAGAAGGGTGGTGAGCGAGGGAATCAGGCTAAATACGTTGACATCGCTGATGCTCTCCACGGAGGTGCCGTCGGCATTGACGCACTTCACGTAAATGTTTTCGGGATGAATGCCGTTGTAGAAGGTGCCTACTGGAATGCCATCGGTGTAGGCCAAGAGAGAGGTACCTACGTCTCCGCGACTTACACCCAGAGCACGTGCCTGGGGTTGGTCGTAGTCCACGCGCAGAACGGGCACTTGAGGTTCCCAATCGCTGGTGATGAGACGCACCTTGCCACTGGCTTCCATGATGCTACGTGCGGTGTCGGCAAGTTGATGGAGGACAGCGGGATCGGGACCCATGAAGTTGACTTCTATGGGGTATTTCTTATACATAAGGTTGTATCGCTTGAGCTTGACATAGGCCTGCGGGTAGCGACGGGTGAGTTCTTGTTGTATCTCTTCCATGTTGTCTACCAGAGCACTAGGGGACTCGAAGTCGATGATGAGTTCACCGTAAGAGAGCGACGGGGTGGCGATGCTGCGCACCAGATTGTAGCGACTGGGGGTGCCGCCTACGGAGGCGGTGATGTGCTTCACTTCGGAACGGCTACGCAGATAGGCGGATATCTCCTTGAGGTCTTTTTCCACTTGTGTGTAGTTGGCACCTTCGGGCAGCTTGTACTCCATGTACAACTGGTCGTATTCCATGTCGGGAAAGAAGGCCTTGGGGAGTAGTTGATAGCCGGGGATACTCAGCAGACAGAGGGCTACGGCGATGATTACCATAGAGACGCGATGCTTGAGTCCGAAGTTCAGAATGCCTCGCAGCAGACGGTAGGGCCATCCGCTGTACAACTCCCCTGCCCCCTCGGTGTCGGTCTTGGAGAAGCGACTACCAAGCATGCTGTTGGCCATGAGGGGTACGTGAACGAGGGCGAGTATCCAACTCAACATGAGGGACACGGCCATGACTATGAAGAGGTCGCGCACGTAGATGCCGGTGGTGTCGGGCGAAAGAAAGATGGGGAGAAAGGCGAGTATGGCTATCAGGGTGGCTCCAAGAAGGGGCATGGCGGTCTTCTTGCCTATGTCCGTAAGGGCTTGTAGACGGGGTTTGCCGCTCTTGAGGTCCACCAGGATGCCGTCGACAATCACAATGGCGTTGTCCACGAGCATGCCCATGGCGAGGATGAAGGCGGCGAGGGAGACGCGTTGTAGAGTGCCGCCAAACATGCCGAGCACCCAGAAGGAACCGAACACGATGACTACCAGACTGATACCTATCATCAATCCACTTTGGAATCCCATGGTGAGGATGAGTACCAGTACCACTATGGTGACAGACTCTACGAGGTTGATGAGAAAGGTATTCAGAGCATCGGACACTCGTTCGGGTTGATAGAAGACTTTCTGGAGGCGCACACCGGCAGGAAGCACGTCCATGAGACCGTTTTCAATACGTTCGGAAACCACTCCACCTACCTTCACGATGTCGCTTCCGGAGTTGACGGAGATGGAGATACCGAGGGCTCGTTCGCCGTCGTAGGTCATCTCGTTGCGAGTGGGCTTTTCGTAGTCCATGGAGACGAGGGCGATATCCTGCAGGCGCAGTTGGTCTTGCTCGTGTCCTTGTATAATCATGCGGCGTATGTCGTCTACGTTCTTGAACTTATCGCTCACACTGACGCGTATGCGACGGTCGCCGTTGTTGAAGTATCCGCTGTAAACGGTTTTGTTTTGTCCGTTGAGCGTTTGGAGTACTTCGGTGGGTTTAACACCCAGATTGGCCATCTTGTCTTGCAGGAGTTGCACATTGATACACTCACTGCGCTTGCCGTAGATATCCACGCGGGAAACGCCCTCTATTTTGCTAATCTCTCGCTTCACCAATTCTGCATAATCGGCTAATTGACGGTCGTTTAGTCCATCACCTGTAAGGGCATAGAACATGCCGTAGACATCACCGAAGTCATCCTTCACGGCGGGCGTACGTGCTCCGGAGGGAAGCGAGGCGGTGGCTTCGTTTACCTTGCGGCGCAGGATATCCCAGTGCTGTTCTATATCGTTCTCGGGGACGGTGGCATCGAGTTCCACGGTGATCATGCTCAGGTCGTTGTATGAAACGCTCTGCACGTTGTTCAAATCGGGCATCTTGCGGATGGCTTTCTCGAGTACATCGGTGACCTCCAATTCCACCTCGTGGGCGGAGGCTCCGGGATAGACGGTAACAACGAGAGCTTGCTTCACGCGTATGGCCGGGTCTTCCAGTTTGCTCATGCTGTAATAGGCGGAGAGACCGCCGATAACGAGCAGTACTACAAGGAAGTTGACGAGTTTCTTATTGTTGAATGCCCATTTTCCAAAGTCTATCATAGCAATCCTCCTACATTTGTTTTGGTTCTTTTGGCAACGGGGGTCACGCGGTCGCCTTCTTTTAAGAAGTGAACGCCGGAGGCCACCACTTGTTCACCGGGTTTGAGTTCACTGCCCACTCGTGCGGTGCCGTCGCTGTTGAGATGGAGCAGTGTGACGGTTCTGCGGTGAAGGGTACCGTCTTGGTAGACGTAGACACAGTCGCGGTCGTTGTCGCTGAAGATGGCAGTAGCCGGAATCTCCGTATCGGTCTCCTTACCGCTCTGCGGACAGATGGTTACCATGGTGGTCATGCCCGGGGTTATCTCGGGATGAGTGCCTTCGATGGCGAGTCGCATGCGATAGAGTTGGTTGGCATTGGCCTTGCGTTCTAGATTGACGGGCGTGAGTCGGAACTGACGATTGCCGGTGACGTTGAAGGTGCAGTAGTAAGCATCGAAGGTGGCACGATTGGCATAATCGGTGGCGGAGAGTTCCACCTCCACTTCCACCTTATTGGCACCGAAGAGGCTAACGACAGGCATGCCGGCACCTACGGTTTCGTTGGCTTTGAAGTAGATATCGTTTACGTATCCGTCAAAGGGTGCGTAGATGCGAGTGTCGTTGAGTTGATCCCTGGCATGCTCAAGTTTGGCGGTTATCTGCTGGAGTCCGTACTTGGCTTTATCGTTGTTGTCTGCCGTAGTTCCTCCTTCGGCATAGACCGCCATAACGCGTTCGGCTTCGCTCTTGATGCGTTTGTACTCTGCCTCGGTGGCAGTAAGTTGCACCTGATAGTCGCGGGGATCCATGCGAGCGATGAGTTGCCCCTTACGTACGTAGTCGCCCTCCTTCACGGGTACCTCCAGAAGGGTTCCGCTGACACGAAAGGAGACGCCGGCCTCATCGGCGGCTTTGGTGCGTCCGGGTATCTGGAGACAGGTGTGCGCATTGGCGGTTTCTACCGTAGCGATGTTAGCATATTTTTCTTTCTTTGATTCTTGCTTTTTGTCGCTGCATCCGGTCAGCAGAAGCAGGGTGGAGAGCAAGGGGATTATCCATTCATTTTTCTTCATCTCGATTTGTTTATTTATCATAAAAAGGTTCTATTCACGGTGTGCCACGCCCTTTTTACGGAGCTTTTGGCATCGCAAAGGTACAATAAGGAATGGAGTTTGCCAAATATTTTTTCAAAATTCGATATTTTTTCGTACCTTTGCCGCCGGAAACCGGGATAACAAGATAAATAAACATAGAAGACGAATGAAATATTGGCACAAAGTAATGCCGATGATGTCTGTACTGATGGGTGTCTCCTCTGCGGGATATGCCCAGTCTCTCACACTCACCATCGAAGAACTTTTCCAACAGGTGGAAAAAACGAACAGCGAGGTTCAATTGGCGCGTAAGGATGTGAACATATCTTCCTTGCGAGAGCGAGCGGAAAAGGATAATGCACTGCCCGATGTGGGGATTTCGCTTGAAGGGGATTTTATAGGGAATACCTATGTATTGAATCGTGATTTCAGTCATGCTATGCGTACGGATATGTCGCATTGGGGCAACGCGTTTTCGGTGTCGGTGAAACAACCTGTCTATACGGGGGGCGAACTGACGGCCAGGAACCGAAGGGCGGAGACTCAGACGCTTCTCTCTGAGAATACGGCAATGCAGGTGGAGGACCGGATGAAGATGTGCATCGTGGAGTGCTATCTGGAGTTGTTCAAAAACCGTAACTTGCTGAGTGTGTACGATGAGAACATACGTATCACAGGAGAGTTGATTGAGGAGATGAATGCGCGCGCCAACCAGGGATTGGTGCTGGGCAACGATGTGACGCGCTACGAGCTCACACTCTCCAACCTTCGCTACGACCGATTGGCGGTGGTGAACAGTATCAAAAATCTTAATTACAACCTTATCAGCTATTTGCATCTGACGAACTGCGACACGATTGTACCGACCATCGACTTGGTGCGCATCAATCTCTCGGCGGCTCCGTTGTCGGAGTGGATGGTGACGAGCCGACAGGAGGCTCCGGTGCTCAAGAAGTATGACTTGCTGGTGCAGGAGAATGCGGCGCAGGAGAAACTTATCAAGAGTGAGACGTTGCCTAAGATTGGGGTGAATGCAGGGGCTTCCATGACGGCACCTATCACTACGCATACTCCGGTATTAAACAAAAATTCAGCGCGTTGGTTTGTTGGATTAAACCTTTCCTTTAACCCATCGGCATTCTACAAGACGACGCATCGCATGCAGGCTGTCCGCTTGGAGAACGAACGGCACCGGGAGGCGCGAACGGCGCAGGAGGAGTCCAACGACCGCAGCTTGGATCGTGCGTACAAGAGTTATATTGAGGCGATTGAACATGTCACTACGCAGAAGAAGAATGTGGAGTTGGCTTCGGAAAACTACCGCATCGTGGAGCGTCGTTATAACAACGATTTGTCGCTACTGACCGACATGCTGGATGCATCGGCATCAAAACTGGATGCTGAGATGCGTTTGGTCAATGCACAGGTGGATGTGCTCTACTATTATTTCCAACTGAAGTATCTCTCCGGAACCATTTAATTACCCTAAAATAAATCAAAATATGAATCGTAAAACTAGAAGATTATTACAAAATATTTGTGTGCTCGTAATCTTGGCAGGTGGACTGTGGTGGATTGCGGCAGAGTTTATTAAGTTTCATGTAACAACCTTTACCGACAATGCACAGGTGCGACGACAGATTGTGCCGATTAATGCGCGTGTGCAGGGATATATCAAGGAGATTCGTTTCAAGGAATACTCGTTTGTACACAAGGGGGATACGTTGGTAATCCTGGACGACACGGAGTATGCATTGGCACTGGCACAGGCACACGCTCAGGTGCAGAACGCAGTGTCGGGCAAGTCTACCGTCAATGCGTCTATCTCTACCACTGCCAGTCAGATTAGTGCCAACGAGGCTTCTATCGAGGGAACGCGTGCGGAGATGCAGAATGCGGCACGCGACTTGGAGCGTTACGAGTCACTGTTGGCGGACAAGGCGGTTACGGCAAAGCAGTACGATGATGCTCGTACCAAATACGAAACGCTTAAGGCTAAGTACGATATGCTTTGTCAACAGAAGCAGACGACTGTGCGTACCAAGGATGAGAAGGCGCAGCAGTTGGGACAGAACGATGCGAACATTGAGGTAGCGCGTGCTAGCGTGGAGTTGGCGAAGTTGAACCTCTCCTACACGGTGATTACGGCGCCTGCCGACGGTTATACGTCGCGCCTGAACCTCCAGGTGGGTCAGTTGGTGCAGCCGGGACAGACGTTGCTGTCGATTGTGGACGAGAACGATGTGTGGGTGATTGCGAACTACAAGGAGACGCAGACTTCGAAGATGAAACTCGGTGACCGTGTACGCATCAGTGTGGATGCTATCCCGGATGTGGAGTATATAGGTGTGATTGAGGCCATCTCCAATGCTACGGGAGCGCAGTATTCCCTGGTGCCGCAGAACAATGCTACGGGCAATTTTGTGAAGGTGGAGCAACGGCTTCCGGTAAAGATTCGTTTTACCAAGGAGAATCGCACGGAGGATATGCGTCGCTTGCGTGCGGGTCTGAATGTGGAGTGTGAAATGATTGAGGACTGATTAAAGTGATGCAGCAACAAAATGCGTAAATCTCAGTATAAATCAGGTCATTCTGTTATTCAAGCTCGTCAGCTGTTAATGTTTCGCGAGGGGGTGCCGCACGTGTTGCGTGTGTCGCTCATCCTGCTCTTCGGTCTGCTCTATCAGTACGCGGGAAGCATCAATCTTTCGTCCATGAATCAAATGGTGAGTGAGATTTCGTTTCTCAACGAGGATGTGCAGATGGCGGGGTACTGCATGATTGCGGGTATCACGGTGTGTTTTCCGGTGATGTATCGTCTGAAGTTTGCTCTTTGCACGCGGGAAATCTTCTTCGTGGCGGCGGTGGGACTGATGTTTTGCACGGCGATTACGATGAATGTCGACATACCGTGGGTGGTGTGGATGGCGAGTTTTGCGGCGGGTTTCTTCAAGATGCTGGGAATGTTTGGTTGCACCAGCAATTTCCGTCTGATTGTGACGCCGGGGCGTAATTACAATGCGTTCTTTCCGGTGGTGTACCTCTTGGTGGTGGGGGGCACGTATTTGTCGGGACTCACTACCTCTTATCTTACGTACTATGGCAACTGGCGATTGATGAATCTTTTTGTCATTGCGCTGTTGTTGGTGCATGTGGGTTTGGTGTATTTTCTGATGAAACCGGATCATCGTCCGGGTCCTTATTTGTCGCCGAAGGGGTTGGATGTTATGGGATTCATTCTCTGGAGTGGTTTCTTGATTTCGGGCATGTGGGTGTTTTGCTACGGAGAACATTACGAATGGTGGCGAGGCAGACCTATCTGGTTTGTATCGCTGGTGTGTGGGGTGTTCTTTGTGTTGGCGTGGTGTCGTTCGCACTTCCACGAGAAGCCTTATCTGGACTTAAAAATTTTCTCGTATGGTGCGGTGTGGAAGGTTATCTTCTGGCTCTTTGCGGCATCCATTTTGCAGTCGGCTCCTCGCCTACTTCAGTCTATCTATCTGAGTGCGGTGTTGCAATACGATTCGTTGAATGTGATTTCTCTGAATTATCCGATTCTCTACGGTATTGTATTGGGCTCGTTGTTTGCATTCTACTGTCGTGTCAAGTGGCATTGGAACACGAAGCAGTTCATGGTGTTTGCGTTTGGCATGTTGGTGTATTACATCGGTGCCATGTATTTTCTCATTGATGGGGAAACGAATAAGGAAGCGTTTTACCTGCCGCTTGTGGCGGTGGGTATCTCGGAAGTGATGATTGGTATCATGTCCAATGTGTATATTTCACAAAGCGTGCCTTTTTCTTATTTCTTTCCGGGGTTGTGTGCCATAGGTTTTGCACGTTGCGGTATTGGCAATGTGGCGGGTGCGGCGATTGTGCAGCGTCTCTACAATTGGGCTTTGGTAAAGAACAGTGTGTATGCTGCGGATAATCTGGATGGTACGCTCCTCCCCTTCGACATGCCGTCATGGAGCGAGACGCTGACGGAGGTGTCGCGACAGAGTGTCATGTTGACTCTAAAGGAGTGTTATGGGTATTTGGTAATTTTCGGTGTGGTGTGTATATTGCTGATTATGATGACGACGTATCGCAACAGTGTGACGCGTATCATTCCACGCATGGCGGCGATTCGTCGATGGATGAGCAATCCGACAACGGAGGATCCGGTGGGATCGGTTCTGAATAAGGAGAGTGATTAAAGATGGGAAACGGATGTTGCTTTTAACTCGTTATTTCTTTGTCGTGGCACAAAAAAACACTATCTTTGCACTCGGATTACACATTTATATAATAAAGGGTAGGTATGAAAATAGGATTTGACAACGAGAAGTATATCAAAATACAATCGGAACATATTAAGGAGCGTATCGCTAAATTCGGTAACAAACTCTATTTGGAGTTGGGCGGTAAACTCTTCGATGACCATCACGCGAGCCGTGTGTTGCCCGGGTTTCAACCGGATAGTAAACTGAAGATGCTTGAGCAGCTCAAGGATCATGCTGAAATCGTCATCGTCATCAGTGCTGTCGATATTGAGAAGAACAAGGTGCGACAGGATCTTGGCATCACCTACGATGAGGATGTCCTGCGCTTGCGCAACGAGTTTATGAACCGTGGTTTCATGGTGGGGAGTGTGGTTGTGACGCACTGCAACGGACAGAGTTCTGCCGAGGCGTACAAAGCTCGCTTGCAACGTATGGGTATTAAAACGTACTTCCACTACACGATTGAGGGGTATCCCAACAACGTGGACCTGATTGACAGCGATGAGGGCTACGGGAAGAACGACTACGTGGAGACTTCTCGTCCGCTCGTCATCGTCACGGCTCCCGGTCCGGGTAGTGGCAAGATGGCGGTCTGTCTCAGTCAGCTTTACCAGGAAAATAAGCGAGGTGTGGAGGCGGGATACGCTAAGTTTGAGACCTTCCCGGTCTGGAACCTGCCGCTGAAGCATCCGGTAAACATCGCTTACGAGGCGGCTACAGCGGACTTGAACGATATCAATATGATAGATCCTTTCCACTACGATGCGTACAACAAGGTGGCTATCAACTACAACCGTGATATAGAGATTTTTCCTGTTTTGAATGCTCTCTTCGAGGGTATTTACGGTGAGAATCCTTACAAATCGCCTACGGACATGGGGGTCAACATGGTGGGATTCTGCATCTGCGATGACGAAATATGCTGTCAGGCGGCGAAGGATGAGATTATCCGTCGCTATTACACGGCTCTCAATCGTATGGCTGATGGTGCGGGCAATGAGAGTGAGGTGTCTAAGATTGCGCTTTTGTTTAAGCAGGCAAAGATTAATACGGCCTATCGTAAGACCACTGTATATGCTCGCGAACGACAGGAGCAGACGAGTGCTCCGGCGGCGGCGATTGAATTGGAGGATGGTACGATTATTACTTCGGGTAGCAGTGAGTTAATGGGTCCGAGTGCGGCGCTTATCTTGAATGCTACCAAGTATTTGGCGGGGATAGATCATGAGGTGAAGTTGATTCCGCAGAGCATGATTGAACCGATTCAGAAGACGAAGATTGAGTATTTGGGTGGACGTAATCCGCGTCTACACACGGATGAAGTTTTGGTTGCACTTTCTGTGCTGAGCACTCAGGATGAGAATTGTCGTAGGGCGCTGGAGCAGTTGCCGAAGTTGCATGGTTGTCAGGTGCATAGTACGGTGATGCTGAGCGAGGTGGATCGTAAGATTTTTAAGAAATTGGGAGTAGGACTCACCTGCGATCCGGCAAAGAAATAAAAGGGACACCCCGAGCGGGTAAACGTACTCGCTCGGGTATATATTCGCCATCCGGATGGGTAAACACCCACAGTGTAGGGACGTTTCGTGGAACGTCCTCAAAAAGACCGGTTCGTGGTACATGCCGCATGGTTTTATGATTCGTGAATGGATTCGCCATG
>CAYSOK010000044.1:0-11460 GCA_964432645.1 uncultured Bacteroidaceae bacterium
GATAGTGTTTTTGTTTGTTTTATCCCATTTTCTTATTCTTTTTTTTATAATTATGGCGTTTGTTTAGTCAATTAATAGTAACTTTGGGGGCAAAAATGGATTGAATAACCAAAGATGACAATAAAATAATGAGTAAAAAGAAAACTGATATTCATGCAAAGACAGCTAAGACTGCCGTAAATGATACCATGAATTCGGACAGCAACAAAAAGAAGTCGAGGCTCTCGGCGGCGATGACCCGAAAAATCTTTTACGCACTGAGTGTACTCTTGCTATTGGGCATAGGGTATGTGATGATGTGCGAGTCGGAAGTGTTGTTTCACATACAGGAGCACAGTTTGTGGTTGGAGGGCGATTTGTTCTTGAAACAATTGGCCACTTATCCGGCGTGGGTGACTACGTATGCGGGTACGTTTCTTACCCAGTTCTTTTATTATCCGTGGTTGGGTATTGCCCTTTGGTTGGTGCTGTCGGCACTGCTGGTGGGACTGATTCGCAAGGCGTATCGGGTGCCGGGACTGTGGAGCGTGTGGATGTGGTTGCCTTCCGTTCTGTTGTTGTGCAGCAATTTGCAGATGGGGTATTGGATTTACACTCTGAAACTTAAGGGATATTTCTTTAGCACCTTGGTGGGCTTTCTGCTGGTTACGGCAGGTGTGTGGATGTATCGATGGCTTATCACCAACAAGCACAAGAAGGTGCGCATAGGGGGTGTGGTATGGATGGTGTTCTTCATATCGCTGTATCACCCGCTGGGATACTTCAGTTTGCTGGGCGGTGCCTATATGTTGCTGCTGACGTGGCTGTTGCCGGTGCGCCGCACACACGCTGCGCTCATCACGGTACTGGGAGTGGCAGGCATCTTGTTTACTCCCATGATGTGGTATCAATACTTTGACAATCTGAATTTTGACTACATATACACTGCCGGATTCCCCTCCTTCAGACCGGACGATGGTGTGCTGCGCAAGAGAATGTGCGTGCCGTATGTGCTGTTGATGGCGATGCCGGTGTTCTTGATGGTGGTGAGTCGCTTTGCGAACAAGCAGCCGAAGAGATGGTTGGCTGTGGGCAACATTCTTTTGCCTGTGGCGCTGATGGCGGGATTGGTGCACAACTACTGGTTCCGTGACGACAATTTCCACAAGGAGATTGAGATGACACATGCCATCGATCGGTTGGACTGGGAGAAGGTGTTGGAGATAGCGCGCAGTGAGACGCACACTCCTACCCGCATGATGATTCAGTATAAGACACTGGCGCTGTTCCGTTTGGGACGTGCCGGAGATGAGATGTATCACTATTTGGACGGCAGTGAGATGCCGGTGGCCAACTTCCACATCCACATGATGCAGGTGGGAGGCAAGGTGCTGTACTACCACTACGGCAAGGAGAATTTCTGCTACCGTTGGTGCATAGAGGACGGTGTGGAGTTCGGCAACAAGATAGAGTATCTCAAGTTCTTGGTGAAGACTTCTATTATAAATAATGAGAAGGCATTGGCACAGAAGTATATCAACAGTCTCAAGAAGACCCTCTTCTACCGCGAATGGGCGGAGAAGTATGAGGATTACTTGAGTCATCCGGAACGGGTGGCAGAGGATCCGGAGATGAAGGAGATACTCTACGTGTCCAAGTACAGAGACCAGTTGGACGGTGACAATGCGCTGGTGGAGATGTATCTGCTCAACGCCTTTGCTCACGGCAACGGCGATGAACCGCACTATCAAGAACTTACGTTGATTGCAGCACTACAATCCAAGGACATAGCACTGTTCTGGCCGCGCTTCACCAAGTATGCCATGTTGCACAGAACGCAACACATGCCTACTCACTATCAGGAGGCTGCGCTCCTCTACGGCAATCTGGAACGAAAAGTAGACATCAGCAAGATGCCGTTCGACCCATCGGTAAAGGAGAGTTATCAACAATTCATGCAGATGAGTTTGCAGTGTCGGAACATGAGTGAGGAGGAGATGGCTCGTCTCTTCTTCCCGCAGTTCGGTCATACGTTCTACTATTTCTACTTCTTTGTACGCAACATAAAATCATACTAAAATGAAACATATCAAGATATACCTGTTTTTGGCCATTGTACTTGCGGTGACAACGGCGTGCCGGAAGGCCACCGTCCCTGCCACCTACGATAGCGTAAACAAGGAGGCACGCATCTATCCCGACTACAAGGAGGTGACGGTGCCCGTAAACATAGCGCCGCTGCACTTTGAGATAGACAACAAGGGGGATGAGTTCGTTACCCGCATCTCTTACGATGGAGGCGAATGGGTGGGTTCCGGCATGGCGGCAACTCCCGATGAGAAGACTTGGCGCACCATGGTGGCACACACCGACAAGGGGGCACTCACCGTGGAGGTGTTTGTGCGCAAGGGGGATAAGTGGAAACGTTTCAAACCGTTCCACATCTATGTGTCTCAGGATGAGATTGACCCCTACATCTCCTACCGTATCATAGCTCCTTCTTATGTGGCATACGAGGAGTTGACCATCCGTCAGCGTAATCTTACGAACTACGATGAACAGGTGATTTATGGCAACATGACTTGTTCTACCGAGGAGCAGGGACAGTGTATCAACTGTCATAACTATCAGAATTACAACCCTAACCGCATGCAGTTTCATGCGCGCCAGGGAATGGGGGGTACCATGATTGTCTACGATGGCAAGGTGACCAAGGTGAACCTCAAGACGGATTCTACGTTGTCGGCCGGTGTTTATCCGGCATGGCACCCCACGGAGCGCCTCATCGTCTATTCTACCAACGCCACCGGACAGACGTTTCACACGGCAAACCCCAACAAAATTGAGGTGCAGGACAAGGCGAGTGATTTGATTCTCTACGATATGGATAAGAACGAGGTGAGCACCATCTCTGCCGAACCCAACGAACTGGAGACGTATCCGTGTTGGTCTCCGGACGGTAAGTACATCTACTACGCTTCCGCACATTTCGAAAAGCACGATACGGCAACAACGGACTTGGAGAATATGAAGCGTTATCGGGAGTTTAAGTACAACCTTTATCGTCGTCCGTTTGATCTCAAGAGTAAGACGTTTGGTGCCAAGGAGTTGGTACTGGATGCGGCTGCGATAGACAAGAGTGCCACGCTGCCCCGCATCTCTCCCGATGGCAAGCGATTGATGTTTGCCATGGCGGAGTATGGGTGTTTCCATATCTGGCACAAGGATGCCGACCTCTATGTGATGGAGTTGACGGATACCGTGGGACATCCGGCGGAGGCGTTGTCAAACTATCGCAACGTACAGGAAATCAACTCTCCGGAGGTGGAGAGCTACCACACATGGAGCAGCAACAACCGATGGGTGGTCTTTAGCAGTCGTCGCAACGATGGCAACTATACGCGTCCCTTCATAGCGCACATCGACAAGAATGGTAAATGGGGCAAACCGTTTGAACTTCCGCAGGAGGATCCGGACTATCATCGTCAACTACTCTCCAGCTACAACCTGCCGGAATTCATGAGTGGACCGGTGACGGTGAAGAAGCGTGACCTGGTGAAGACTTTCGAGCAGGAGGCTCGACAGGCACTCTACCGACAAAAATGATTCAATAACAGTAAGAACTATATAAGAAAAAGAAAATGAGAACAAACCATCCATTCCTGCACCTGCAGGTGAAGACACTGGCAATGACGGTTGCTTGTGTTTCGGGGGTACTGCTGCACAGCCAACCGGCTGCGGCTCAGGGTACGCTCGAGGATTACACCCGTGCCTACGGACTGTACGACAAATACAGAGCGGACAAAACCGTATTCCACTCTGCGAGCAACGTGAAGTGGGCGCCGGAGACACATCTTTTCCGCTATACCATCCAAACGGAGGGCGGTTCACGCACCGTGGTGGTCAACGCGGAGAACGGAGAGAGTAAGACGTTTGAGAAGAGCGAGGAGGCGGAACAGTACATCGCTTCGCAGAGCGGTAAGTCCAACGAAGAACGCCCGGAACGTCCCGATTGGCGGAGAGGTCGTGAGGAGGAGAATCTTCCGGCACGTCTGCGCAAACCTCGTAAGGAGCGTCACTGGATGGAGACCGATGATGAACTGGAGGGGGCTCCGGTGTTGTCTCCCGATGGTGCCAAATATGCGTACATGCGCGATTACAACATCTATGTATGCGACAAGGATGGCAACAACGAGAAGGCGCTGACCATGGACGGAACACTGGCTCACTACTACAGCTGCTACATACAGTGGAGTCCGGACAGCAAGAAAATCAGTTTCTTAAAGGTGCGTCCGGTGAGCGAGAAGCGCTATGTCTACTACGTGGAAGCGGCTCCGTCCACCCAACTGCAACCCATCCTGCACAAGCAGGAGTATTGCAAGCCGGGCGATGAACTGCCGTTTCATACACCTTATATAATAGATGTCACCTCCGGCAAGACGCTGGTGGGCGACACCAAACTGTGCGATCAGCAGTACGAACTGCGCACGCCACAGTGGAACAGCGACAGCAAGGGCATCACACTGGAGTACAACCAGCGCGGTCATAAAATCTTCCGCATCCTGGAGATGTCTGCCGAAACCGGTGCCATGCGTACCGTTGTGGAGGAGTCCTACAAGACCTTTGTGAACTACAGCCGATACTTCCGTCAGGATTTGCAAGACGGTAAGCAGATTATCTGGATGAGCGAACGAGACAACTGGAATCATCTCTACTTGATAGACCGCCCAAGCGGCAAGGTAAAGAAGCAGATTACCAAGGGCGAGTGGGTGGTTCGACGCGTGCTGAACGTGGACGAGGAGAACCAAACCATCTATTTCTCTGCCAGCGGAGTCAACCCCAAGGAAGATCCGTATCAGGTACACTACTATCGCATCGGTTTCGATGGCAAGAATATGGTAGCGCTGACACCGGCAGACGGCGAACACCGTGCGGAGTTCTCCGGTGACTACAAATACCTGGTGGACACCTACTCAAAGGTAGACGCCGCCCCCGTTACCGAGCTGCGCGATGCCACCACCGGAGCCTTGATTAAGACTCTGGAAACGGCAGATATCAGTAAGTTGAAGGCTGCCGGATGGACCGCCCCCGAAATCTTTACTGCTCCCGGACGCGATGGCAAGACGGAGATGTGGGGTATCATCCAACGTCCCTCCAACTTCGATCCGAACAAGAAATATCCGGTGATTGAATACATCTACGCAGGTCCCGGCGATGCCTATACGCCAAAGAGTTTCATGGCATACAACTGGAACATGACACCGTTGGCAGAACTGGGTTTCATCGTGGTACAGTTAGACGCCATGGGTACCTCCTACCGCGGAAAAGCCTTTGAGGATGTTTGTTACAAGAATCTGAAGGACGCCGGTTTCCCCGACCGCGAATGCTGGATAAAGGCAGCCGCAGCCAAGTATCCTTATATGGACGCCGACCGTGTGGGCATCTTCGGAGCCTCAGCCGGCGGACAGGAGTCTACCACGGCAGTGCTGTTGCACCCCGACTTCTACAAGGCAGCCTACAGTAGTTGTGGTTGTCACGACAATCGTATGGACAAGATTTGGTGGAACGAGCAGTGGATGGGCTACCCTATCGACTCGGCTTATGTGGAGTGTAGCAATGTGTACAACGCCCATAAGTTGACCCGACCGCTGATGTTGGTGGTAGGCGAACTGGACGATAACGTAGACCCGGCGTCCACCATGCAGGTGGTAGACGAACTTATCAAGAACAACAAGGACTTCGAACTGGTGGTTATGCCGGGAGTTCACCACACCATGGGCGAACGCTATGGAGAGCACAAACGCTTCGACTTCTTTGTCAAGAACCTGCTAAAGGTGGTACCGCCCACTTGGAGCGAGGTGGAGGAAGCCACAAAGAAATAGGCGCATCGTAACGCTTTTTTATAAAGAAATGATACATTGAGACCCTGAAAAAGTCGCAATGTATCATTTTTTTATACTTTTGCAACAAGATTGGTAGTTTCTATGGATACAAAATGCTATCTTTGCAACATGATTATAAGTAAAAACATACCAATAGAACGTTTATGACATTTAAAGCAATTCTCGGAGCAACCATGCTTGCTTCAACCTTAAGTGCTACGGCACAGAAAAGCATGACCCCGCCGGAGGGTGGCAAAGCTATTAGCGACAACCTTATCGGTATCTTCTTTGAAGACATCAGTTCCTCTGCCGATGGCGGACTCAATGCAGAACTGGTACAGAACGGTTCCTTTGAGTTTAATCCCAACGAGCGCGATGGCTGGGGACCATCCACAGCATGGCGCGTCATCCGTCCGGGACACTCCTTGGGCTACATCGAAGCACGTCAGGTGAATCCCATCCATGAATACAACCCGAACTATATGCACCTGCAAACGGAGCGCATAGGTCACTACTATGATTACAACGGATGGAACGGTTTCGGACTGGAGAACAGCGGTTTCGACGGCATCTCCGTAAAGCAGGGTGCCAAGTACGATTTCTCCGCTTTCTTCCGCAATACCGACGGTAAGAGCAAAGAAATTCGCGTGGCACTGGTGCGTCCGGGCAAGGAGGAGAAGGTACTGGCGGAGGATACCCTGAAGGTAAGTTCCGACAGTTGGAAAAAGGTTTCTACCGTGCTGACACCCAACGAAGATTGCAAAAATGCCGTATTACGTGTACTCTCTCTCACCTTGGGAGATATGGATGTGGATATGATTTCACTGTTGCCCGAGGACACCTACAAGGGACACGGTCTGCGCAAGGATTTGGCAGAGGCTCTGGAAGCGCTGCATCCCAAGTTCCTGCGCTTCCCCGGCGGATGTGTGGTACACGGAGGCGGCGATGGTTTTTGGAACACCTATCGTTGGTGGAAGACGGTGGGTCCCAAAGAGGAACGTCAGGCACTGAAGAATACATGGGGGTATCATCAGTCTATGAATCTGGGGTACTATGAGTATTTCCAACTCTGCGAAGATATAGGTATGGAACCGCTCCCCATCTTGCCGTGCGGTGTGAGTTGCCAGGGTACCAACGGCGGTTGGGCGATGCGTGACCAGGCACAAGATGCTGTTCCCATGAGCGATATGGACGAATGGGTGGACGAGGCTCTGAACCTGATTGAGTGGGCAAACGGCGATGCTACCACCAAGTGGGGTAAGGTGCGTGCCGCTGCAGGTCATCCGAAGCCTTTCAATCTCAAGTATTTGGGTATCGGAAACGAAGAAAAAATCACCCCGGAGTTTGAGGAGCGTTTCAAGTATGTATATAATAAGGTACAAGCAGCCCATCCGGAAATAACCATCGTAGGTACAGCCGGTCCGGGTTCTCACGCCGGCAATTCGGATTATGAGAACGGTTGGAAATTGGCCGACGAGATTGGCTTGCCGATTATGGACGAGCACTACTACGAACGCCGCGACTATTTCCTGAACAGCAAGCAGTACGACAACTATCCGCGCGACCGCAAGACGAAGGTGTATCTGGGTGAGTATGCTGCCAAGGATAAGAAGTTTATCGATGCATTGGCAGAGGCTCTGTATCTCCTTCATGTAGAGCGCAATGCAGATGTCGTAACCATGACCTCCTACGCTCCGCTGTTTGCGCGTAAGGGTGCCGAGAACTGGAATCCCGACTTGATTTACTTTGACAACGAGAAACCTTACCTCACCTGCAGCTACTACGTGCAGCAGATGTTCGGTCTCTCCTCCGGCAACTACTATTACGGCGACTGCGTCACCATCGATGATGCCGACAAGTATCAGGAGCAAACCGTGGTATTGGACACCAAGACACGTAAGCTATACGTAAAGATGTGTAACGCAGGCGAAAAAGCAAAGACAGCGACCCTCGACCTATCTCGATTCAAAAGTCTGAAATCCTCCGCCAAGAAACGCACCCTCACCGGTAAGCCGGAAGATGAAAACACCTACGAGAATCATCCGATTTCTCCGGTGGACGAGACCGTTAAGGTGAAGAAGAATATGACCATAGATTTGCCGGCATACACCTTTGTGATGTACACCATCCAACTGTAAGTATACCCGTCATTATAGAGCAAACGGTAGGAAAGCACCCCACGTGTTTTCCTACCGTTTGCCGCTTTTTGACCCATAAACGGGGCTTTGTTCACAAAATACCTTATAAAAACACGGAACTCTCCTTTTTTTTTCGTACTTTTGCATGAAAGTTTCGAAACATAAGAAAGAATATTCATGAATATTATAGAAAAGATACAACAGGAGAAAAAGACAGCCTTCTCCTTCGAGATACTTCCGCCGCTCAAAGGTACGGGTATAGAACGTCTGTTCAACACCATTGATACACTGAAGGAGTTTAATCCGCAGTACATCAATATCACCAACCATCGCAGCGAATATGTCTACAAGGAACTGCCCAATGGACTGTTTACCAAGGAGAGAGTGCGCCGTCGTCCGGGTACGGTGGCGGTGGCGGCAGCCATCCAGAACAAGTACAATATCCCGGTGGTTCCGCACGTGTTGTGCAGCGGATATACCCGCGAGGAAACAGAGTATATGTTGCTGGATCTCCAATTCTTAGGCATCACCGAACTGTTGGTGCTGCGCGGCGATAAGGCCAAAGATGAACCGCGCTTCATCCCTACAGGCGACGGTTATAGCCACGCAACCGAACTGCAAGAACACATCAACCGTTTTAACGAGGGTTACTTCATTGACGGTACACCGGTGAAGAATCCGGGAACACCCTTCTCCTACGGCGTGGCTTGCTATCCGGAGAAGCACGAGGAGGCTCCCAATTTGGAAGCCGACATGCTGATACTGAAACAAAAAGAGGCACTGGGTGCCAAGTATGCCGTAACCCAGATGTTCTTTGACAATCAAAAATACTTCCGCTTTGTGGAGAAGGCACGCGAGATGGGCATCACCATCCCTATCATACCGGGCATCAAACCGTTTGGTAAGTTGGCTCAGTTGAATATCATCCCCAAGACCTTCCATCTGGATTTACCGCAGGAGCTGGCGGTAGAGGCAGCAAAGTGTACCACCGACGAAGAGGCCAAGGCCCTCGGCGTGGAGTGGACCACGGCACAGTGCAAGGAGTTGATTGCCCACGGAGTACCGAGCATCCACTTCTACACCATCTCCGCCGTGGACAGCATTCGCAAGGTGGCGGAACAGATTTACTAATATTATCCGTAAGATTAGGAGGACAAGTTTGTGAGATTCAGCGAGGTGATAGGTCAGCAGTCGACCAAGGAACTGCTACTGAAGATGGTGGAAGAGAACCGTGTACCGCACGCCCTGATGCTGTGCGGTCCGCATGGATGCGGCTCTTTGGCAATGGCTCTGGCGTTTGCGCACTATCTGTTGTGCCCCAATCATAAGGACGGGGAACCTTGCGGCACATGTCCTACCTGTTTCAAACTGCGCAAACTGGAGCACCTGGATTTGCACTTCTCCTTTCCGGTTATCAACAAGAGAAGCGGTGGCGGAGAGAGTAGCACAAGCGATGAATATATGGAGGCATGGCGCTCACTGCTTGTGGAAAACGCCTACATAGACATCAACTATTGGCTCAACTATATAGGAGCAGAAAACAAGCAGGCTCTCATCATGGCATCCGAGAGCGACCGCATACAGAGTCGTCTCGCCATGAAATCGTTTGAGGGGGAGTACAAGGTGCTGATTATGTGGCTGCCGGAACGTATGAAGGTGGAGTGCGCCAACAAGTTGCTGAAAATTATAGAGGAACCGCCCACCAAAACGGTTTTCCTTCTGGTGAGCGAGAATCCGGATGCGCTGCTGCCGACCATACAGAGTCGTGTGCAACGTATACAACTGAAAAAGATAGACGATGAGTCTATGGCACAGGCGCTTATGCAACATCACTTCCTGGACGAGGCACGAGCACGCGAAGTGGCGCACATCGCCAATGGCGATTACATTAAAGCTCTGGAGGTGCTGCACACCAACGAAGAGGAGGAACTCTTCTTCGACCTCTTCGTGCAACTCATGCGACTGAGCTACATGCGCAAGATTAAGGATATGAAGATATGGAGCGAGCAGGTGGCAAGTATGGGGCGCGAACGCCAAAAGCACTTCCTCAGCTACAGTCAACGACTGTTACGAGAAAACTTCATGTACAATTTCCACATGCCGGAACTCGTCTACATGAACCAGCGAGAGAGTGCTTTCTCTACTAAGTTTGCACGCTTTATCAACGAGAGAAATGTAATTAAAATAATGAATGAGCTGGACCTGGCACAGCGCGACATAGAGCAGAACGTAAACGCTAAGATGGTGTTCTTCGATTTTGCGCTCAAGATGATAGTCCTTCTCATACAATAATAGATATTTATATGGACGATTTTAAACTCAATAACGGCGAACGCGGACTCTGCTGCCGAGGATGCGGAAGACAAAACAGCCAGTTGAACACCTTCGACTGGTTGGCGGATATACCGGGCAACACGGAACTGTGTGACTTGGTGGAGGTGCAGTTCAAGAATACTCGCAAAGGATATTACCGCAACAGCAACCATCTGGAATTGAACAAGGGAGATATCGTGGCGGTGGAGGCAACTCCGGGACACGATATCGGTACCGTAACACTCATGGGTAAACTGGTTCCGCTGCAACTCAAGAAATCGGGCATAAAGCAGGGGACGGAGATAAAACGCATCTACCGCAAAGCACGTCCGGTGGATATGGAGAAGTTTGAGGAGGCAAAGGCAAAGGAGCATGACACCATGATTCGTTCACGCCAAATAGCCAAGTCTTTGGGATTGGAAATGAAGATTGGTGACGTGGAGTATCAGGGAGACGGCAACAAGGCCATCTTCTACTACATAGCCGATGGTCGTGTGGACTTCCGACAACTCATTAAGGTACTGGCAGATGCCTTCCATGTGCGCATCGAGATGAAACAGATTGGTGCCCGTCAGGAGGCAGGAAGAATCGGCGGTATCGGTCCCTGCGGACGTGAACTGTGTTGCGCCACTTGGATGAAGAACTTTGTATCGGTATCCACCACGGCTGCACGCTTTCAGGACATCTCTCTGAATCCACAAAAGTTGGCCGGACAGTGTGCCAAGTTGAAGTGCTGCCTCAACTACGAGGTGGATAGCTACGTGGAGGCTGCGGGACGCATACCGGCAAAGGATGTCACGCTGCATACCATGGCGGGTGAATACTTCCTGTTCAAGACCGATATTCTGAGCGGCATGCTCACCTACTCTACCGATAAGAACCTGGCTGCCAATTTGGTGACCATTCCGGCGCGCCATGCTTTCCGCATCATCAGCATGAACAAACGGGGCGAAAAACCGGAGAGCCTGGAGGAGAATCCGACAAGAGAGGTTCCTGTATCTACCGACTTGCTCGACCAGGATAGTCTTACACGCTTCGATAAGCATCGTAAAAAGAAGAAAAAGGGGAACAACGATGATCGCCGCAAAGAGCGTGCAAAAGTTGCTGCCGAGGGGGCTGCCGGAGAAAAACCGTCCGGAGAGAAACCG
>CAYSOK010000045.1:0-11129 GCA_964432645.1 uncultured Bacteroidaceae bacterium
TGGCCGGTATCGGTCGTCCGGAGACATTGGGTAAGATTACCGCAGCCATCAAGGCACTAAAGAAGGATATCGTCATCCAGTACCACTCACACGCAGGTCCCGGCTTCAACATGGCTTCCATCTTGGAGGTTTGTAAGAACGGTTGCGACTACGTGGATGTAGCGGTAGCACCGCTGGCATGGGGAACCGGTCACGCAGACGTCATTGCCGTACAGGCAATGCTGAAGGATGCCGGATTCCAGGTAAAAGAGGTAAATATGGCAGCCTACATGGAGGTACGCAAGCAGATTCAAGAGATGATGGACGACTTCCTGGGTTACTACTGCAACGACCTGAACCGTCTGAACAACTCTCTGTTGGTAGCCCCGGGTCTTCCCGGCGGTATGATGGGTTCCCTGATGAGCGACCTGGAACAGAATCTGGAGAGCTTGAACAAGTGGAAAGCCAAGAACAACCAACCGCAACTCACCATCGACGAACTGCTTGTTAAGTTGTTCGACGAAGTAACATACGTATGGCCTAAGGTAGGATACCCCTGCTTGGTCACCCCGTTCAGTCAGTACGTCAAGAACCTGGCATTGATGAACGTCATTCAGATGGAGAAAGGCAAAGCACGTTGGAGCATGATTGCCGACGACATTTGGGATATGATTCTAGGCAAGTCCGGTCAGTTGCCGGGTGAAGTAGCCGATGAAATCAAGCAGTTGGCAGCCGAGCAAGGACGTCAGTTCGTCACCGCCGATCCGCAATCCAACTACCCCGACGAATTGGAGAAGTACAAGAAGATGATGGCCGAGAAGGGCTGGGAATTGGGACAAGACGACGAAGAACTGTTCGAGTACGCCATGCACCCCTCTCAGTACGAAGCATATAAGAGCGGCAAGGCAAAGGCAGACTTCGAGGAAGACCTCGCCAAACGTAAGGCAGCCAAGAACGCTCCGGCAGCCGGCAACAACGAGCCCAAGGTGCTCACCGTTACCGTAAACGGACAGAGCTACAAGGTAGACGTAGCCTACGGCGAAGTAGCTCCCGCCGCAGCAGGTGCAGCCGCTCCGGCAGCCGCTCCCACCGGCGAAGGCGAAGATGTATTGGCACCACTGGAAGGTAAGTTCTATCGCGTGAAGAACGCACAGGAAGTTGCCAAGAACGTAGGCGACACCGTAAAGGCAGGCGACATCATCGGCTACATAGAAGCCATGAAGACCTACAACGCCATCCGTGCCGAATTCGATGGAACCATCACGGCAATACTCGTAAACTCCGGCGACTCCGTAGAAGAGGACGATCCGATTATCAAGATTGCCAAGTAATTCTTAATTCAAAACAGAGTAAAGAATGGAAGAAATATTGAATAAGGTATATGAGATGACGGCGCTCAGCAACATCATTGCCGACCCCTCCTTCCTCATCATGTACCTCCTGGCCTTTGTACTTTTGTACTTGGGTATCGTAAAACACTATGAGCCACTGTTGCTCGTTCCCATCGCCTTCGGTGTGCTGATAGCCAACTTCCCGGGCGGTGAGATGGGCGTCATTCAGGCAGACTCAGAAGGCTTTGTTACCCTGCCCGACGGTTCCCGCGAAATCATTTGGGATATGCCGTTGCACAAGATTGCGCACGAGTTGGGTATCATGAACTTCATCTATTACATGGTTATCAAGAGCGGTTTCCTTCCCCCCATCATCTTTATGGGTGTAGGCGCCCTGACCGATTTTGGTCCCATGCTCCGCAACCTGAAGTTGAGTATCTTCGGCGCTGCAGCACAGTTCGGTATCTTTGCCGTAATTATCATTGCCGGCGGTTGCGGTTTCTTCACCATGAAGGAAGCAGCCTCTCTGGGCATCATCGGTGGAGCCGACGGTCCGACCGCCATCTTCACCACCATCCGTTTGGCTCCCCACTTGTTGGGTCCTATCGCCATTGCAGCCTATAGCTACATGGCATTGGTTCCGGTAATCATCCCGTTGGTAGTGCGCCTCACTTGTTCCAAGAAGGAGCTCATGATCAACATGAAGCAAGAGGAGAAGAAGGGCAAGAAGGTAGAGATTAAGAACATGCGCGTAGCAAAGATTGTGTTCCCGATTGCGGTAACCACCATCGTAGCTATCTTGGTTCCCACCGCAGTACCCTTGATTGGTATGTTGATGTTCGGTAACTTGATTAAGGAGATTGGTTCCGACACGAGCCGCATCTTCGATGCTGCATCCAACAGCATCATGAACACTGCCACCATCTTCTTGGGTCTCTCCGTAGGTGCCACCATGACGGTGCAGGCGTTCTTGAACTGGCAGACCATCGGTATTGTGATCGGCGGTTTCTTTGCTTTCGGTCTCTCTATCTTTGCCGGTATCATGTTGGTGAAACTCTTCAATCTGTTCTCCAAGCAGAAAATCAATCCGCTGATTGGCGCAACAGGTTTGAGTGCCGTGCCTATGGCAAGCCGTGTGGCAAACGACATCTCCACCAAGTACGATTCCAAGAACCACGTATTGAATTATTGCATGGCCTCTAACATCTCCGGCGTTATCGGTTCAGCCGTTGCTGCCGGCATCTTGATTCAGTTCCTGCAATAGTCTATTACAAGATACAGACAATACATCACAAAACGAGGCGGCAACCTTTACGGTAGCCGCCTCGTTTTGTTTCGTCCTTTATCCTACTTCAATAATCGAGTACTTATGCAGTAGATGATAAATCTCCTTACGCTTCTCTCGTGTCATGGGGACTTCCACATCGTGTGCCAAAAACCACACCTTATTCGGATGTGTTCCGGTGCAGAGACCTATCCAGATATAGGTCCACCGATGATGCGAAGTCCAAAAGTTAGCTCTGCGTTTTACCCCCCCCCATTTTAACATACATTTAGTTTAATAGTTAATATTCATGATAATACACTCTCTTCACACGTCTTCCCACACCGGTAAGAACCTCGTAAGGAATCGTGTCCAATATGTCGCTCAGCACCGTCACAGGAAGTTCCTTTCCGAAGATGAGCGCCGTATCTCCCTCTTTACAGGGAATATCCGTCACATCAATCATACACACATCCATACAGATGTTGCCCACATACGGAGCCTTCCGACCGTTCACCAGGCAATAGCCCGCCCCACGGCCCAAGTGACGATTCAGTCCATCGGCATAACCAATCGGCAGCGCCGCTATGCGAGACGCCCGTTGAAGCACCCCTCTGCGACTATACCCCACCGTATCCTCTGCCGGCACATCACGTATCTGTAGAATGGTAGTCTTAAGCGTATGCACGCTGTTAATCACACCGTTGTTACGCGGATTCACACCGTACAAGCCCAATCCCAAGCGCACCATATCCAAATGGTACTGCGGGAAATGCTCTATACCCGCACTGTTGCAGATATGTCGCAATATCTTATGGCGGAAGGCAGCCTGCAAACGACCGCTTGCCGCATCAAAGAGTTCAAACTGATGCGCGGAGAAAGCATCGAAATCATCGCTGTCACTCCCCACAAAATGTGAGAACACGGAACGAGGCATCAAGGAAGACTGCCCCTTCAACGTCTCTATCAAACGCTCCATATCCTCCACCGGATGGAAACCCAAACGATGCATACCCGTATCCAATTTCACATGAATGGGATACTGCACGAAACCACCGCGCTTTGCCTCCGCAATCAGCGCATTGAGCAAACGGAAGCTGTAAACCTCCGGTTCCAAGTCGTACTCAAACATGGTACGGAAGGAGTTCATCTCCGGATTCATCACTATGATGTTCGTCGTGATGCCCGCCTTACGCAGCTCCACGCCCTCGTCCACCACAGCCACCGCCAAATAGTCCACACAGTGATCCTGCAGCGTCTTCGCCACCTCCACATAGCCGGCACCATACGCACCCGCCTTCACCATGCACACCATCTTTGTTTCCGGCTTCATGAAACTCCGGTAATAGTTCAAGTTCTCCACAATCGCCCCCAAGTCAATCTCCATCACCGTCTCGTGCACCTTCAACTGAAGCACATCGGCTATGGTATCGAAACGAAAGGCACGTGCTCCCTTCAAGAGAATCATCTCGTTGCTCAACTGCTCCGGCAGCGCACTCTGCAAGAATGCCTCCGTAGAGTCGAAGTGCACGAAAGCGGCATTCAACCGTCCCTCCAATCGCGCTATCTTCTCACCGATACCTATCACGCGGTCCACCCCACGTTCGTTCAGGATGCCCGCCACACGTTCGTAGAGCACCTCTTCGCTGAGACCCGTTTGGAACATATCACTCAGCACCAAGGTACGCTTCCGGTCGTTGCGTTCCGGACGTCGACTCATAAAGTCCAGTGCCATATCCAGAGAATTGATATCGGAATTGTATGTATCGTTAATAAGAATGCACCCGTGTTTCCCCTCCAGCACCTCCATGCGCATCGCCACCGGCTCCAACTGCTCCATGGCGGCATGGATATGCTCCGGCGCTATCCCCAGTTGCAGGGCAGCCACCAAGCTATGGATGGAATCGTCCACGGAAGCCTCGTCCGTAAACGGAAGTTTATAAGAGGATTCAACGCCACGGTACACATAGGTTATCATCGTGGTGTTCAGTGCCTTATCGATATGGGACACAAACACCGTAGCCGATGGTTGGTGTTTACTCCAAGAGATGCGTTGCAGCGATTCCGGAAGTAGCTCCACACACGCCGCCACTGTAGCATCGTCCACACAGTAGACCAACGCCTCGGCATCGCGGAAGAGCATCATCTTCTCTTTGCATTTCTGCTCCAAGGAGGTAAAGTTCTCCTGATGCGCCTCGCCTAGCGATGTAAAGATGCCCAAGGTGGGACGAATCACCGCATTCAGCGCCGCCATCTCACCGGGCTGAGAGATACCCGCCTCGAAGACACCCACTTGCGTGTTTTCATCCAACTGCCATACCGACAGCGGTACACCTATCTGTGAGTTATAGCTACGCGGCGAACGCGTCACCCGTTTCTCCGTTGAGAGCAACTGACTCAGCCACTCCTTCACCATGGTCTTACCGTTGCTACCGGTGATGCCCACGATGGGGATATTGTAGCCGTCACGATGCCGTTCCGCCAAACGCTGGAGCGCCTTCAACACATCTTTTACAACCAAGAAAGAGGCATCGGCATAGGCAGCACCGTCTGTTGGCAATTCGCGCACCACGAAGGCGCGTACGCCACGGCGATACAACTGCGGTATGAACTTGTGTCCATCGTTGCGCTGCGACGTCAAAGCGAAGAACAACGTATCCTCCGGGAAACCCAAGGAACGGCTGTCGGTCAGGATTCTACTCACCGTTCTATTCGCGTCACCTACACAACGTGCACCGATAAATGCGGATATCTCTTCTGTCGTATAATACATCTTTTTACTAATTTTCTAACGCATCATAAACTTTCTGCGCTGCAAAATTAGGATATTTTTTCGAAAGCAACACTACTTTTTGACGAATATTTGTAAGAAATGTATGAAATTGTATTCCTTCCGGGTGTTGAGGACGGTGCAAAAGAGCCTTTCGCACGGGCGCATATTCCTTAATAAAAGCCTGCGTTTCCCCATCGGCATAGGTCGTGAGGAAGCGTTGCCAGATATATTCCACCGCCTGTTCGGAGGGGTGCAACATATCCTCTTTATAAAAACGGTAGTCGCGCAATTCATCCATCACGATTTCGTAAGCAGGAAAGTAGGACACCCGCTCCGGATAGCGCTCCATCAGTTCCTGCGTGGCCAAGTGGAGCACCGACTTGCTCAAGGTACTCTCGTGATATCCATACTTGGCATAGCGATAAGGACTCACGGTAAAAAGGACGTGCAACTGCGGACGACGCTCAAAGAGTTGCGCCAACAACGGCGTCCAACTCTCCACGATTTGAGAAACACTCACCGACTCCTCGCGAAACTCCTTCTGCGGCACCTTGTGACAATTGCTCACCACCCGTTCCTCCGGCAGATGACGGTAGTAGCGGTTGGTGCCAAAGGTGATAATCAGCACATCCAACTCCCCCAACAGCGACACCGCCTCATCGAAAGAGCGATGCACCAACGCCTCGCATTCCTCACGCGTAGGAGCCGCAAACTGCGTATCGTGCAACCAACTGCGCCACAAACCACCGTATTCAAAGTAGAGCGATGCATCCATGCCCCCCTCCAACAGAGCCTGCAACCCCAGTCGAATGCTCTCCGGATTGTAGAGCACCCCAAAAGGATTCACCAGACAAGAGAAGGTATTCTCCTGCAATCGCACCCCCATATTCGAAGCAAAGCACGACCCCAACAACAAGGTTTTATCTCCGAGAGAAAACTCCCACCCGGGACGTTTTATCTCCATTTTTACCATAAAATCCATATTCTTTTCGCTCAATTTTGTTTTTTTCTCTGCAAAATTAAACAACTTAAACGTTTTATTCGTATTTTTGCGCCTATATTTTTGAGTAATGGACGAGATTATAGATCAAGATATATTGAAAAGTATCGAGTTCCCGAAAGATTTACGGAAACTCAAGAAAGAACAATTGCCTCAAGTTTGTAAAGCTTTGAGACAGGAAATCATCAACGACCTGGCCAATAATCCGGGGCACTTTGCTTCGAGTTTGGGGGTCGTGGAGCTCACCGTAGCCCTGCACTATGTATTCGACACCCCCTACGACCGCATCGTATGGGATGTAGGACATCAAGCCTATGGTCATAAGATGCTGACAGGACGACGTCAACAGTTCGATACCAACCGCAAACTCCATGGAATACGTCCGTTCCCTTCTCCCGCCGAGAGTGAGTACGACACCTTCACCTGTGGACACGCCTCCAACTCCATCTCGGCAGCGCTGGGCATGGCGGTGGCGGCTACACAGCACCATGAGAATCGCCACGTGATAGCGGTCATTGGCGATGGCTCCATGAGCGGCGGACTGGCATACGAGGGACTCAACAACGTATCCTCCAGCCAGAACAATCTGCTGATTATCCTCAACGACAACAACATGAGCATCGACCGCAGTGTGGGCGGCATGAAGAACTACCTGCATCGTCTGGAGCGCTTCCATGCCAGCGGCACCTACAATCGATGGCGTTTCCGCATCTCACAGAAACTCTTCCGTTGGGGATGGCTCAACGAAGAGCGACGTAAGATGATTATCCGCTTCAACAACTCCATCAAGGCGTTGTTGTCGCAACAGCAGAATGTGTTCGAGGGGATGAACATACGCTACTTCGGTCCCACCGACGGACACGATGTGATAGAACTTGTGGACTACCTACGCGCCATCAAGGAGATGAAGGGACCTAAGATGCTCCACATCCATACCGTCAAGGGCAAGGGCTTTGAACCTGCCGAGAAGGAGGCAACGGTTTGGCACGCACCGGGTAAGTTTGATAAGGAGACGGGCGAACGCCTGGTTTCCAACTCCATCGGCAAGCCACAGAAGTTTCAGGATGTGTTCGGATACACCCTTCTGGAGTTGGCACAGAACAACCCCGAAGTGGTGGGTGTAACGCCCGCCATGCCTACGGGATGCTCCATGAACATACTGATGGAATCCATGCCGAACCGCGCGTTCGATGTGGGTATTGCGGAGGGACACGCCGTGACCTTCTCCGGAGGTATGGCCAAGGATGGATTGATTCCCTTCTGCAACATCTATTCATCGTTTGCACAACGTGCGTACGATAATGTGATACACGATGTGGCGATAGCCCGTCAGAACGTGGTGTTATGTCTGGATCGTGCGGGTTTGGTGGGCGAGGATGGTCCTACCCACCACGGTGCCTTCGACCTGGCATACCTGCGCCCCATCCCCAACCTCACCATCTCCTCCCCTATGGACGAGCACGAATTGCGTCATCTCATGTACACGGCACAACTCCCGAACAAGGGGCCGTTCGTGATACGTTACCCCCGAGGTTGCGGTTCCATAGTGGACTGGCAGTGTCCGTTCCAAGAGATACCGGTGGGAAAAGGACGTAAACTTCACGACGGCACCCGACTAGCCATCCTCACCATCGGTCCCCTCGGTGTGCGGGTTCGCAAGCTGATTGAGACCCACGAACTCAACATTGCACACTACGACATGCGCTTCCTTAAGCCCATCGACACAGAGATACTCCACGAAGTAGGAGAACGCTTCCGCAAAATCATCACCCTGGAAGACGGCGTGATAAAGGGCGGATTGGGTAGCGAAGTACTAGAATACATGAACGACCACGGATACCATCCCGACATCATACGTCTGGGACTACCCGACAGTTTCATAGAGCACGGCACTCCCGCCGAACTCCACCATCTCGTAGGGATAGACGAAGAAGGCATCCTCCGAGCCATACAAAAGCTTATATATAATAAGGAATAAAGATGAAAATAGTAATAGCCGGCGCCGGCGCCGTAGGAACGCACTTGGCCAAACTGCTCTCGCGCGAGCAGTACGACATAGTGCTCATTGACGAAAACGAATCGCAACTCGCCAAAGTGAGCGGCGACTACGATTTGAAGACCGTCTGCAACAACCCTTCCTCCATCCGCACCCTCCAAGGCGAGGTCAACGACGCTGAGCTCTTCATCGCCGTCACCCCCGACGAAAGCCTCAACATGACGTGTTGCATTCTCGCCCACCATCTCGGCGTGAAGAAGACGGTGGCACGTATCGACAACTTCGAATACCTCAACAAGAACTATACCGACATGTTCAAGAAGATAGGCATCGACTCCCTCATCTACCCCGAACAGTTGGCAGCCAAAGAGATTGCCGCCAGCATCCGCTACTCCTGGGTGCGCCACTGGTGGGAGGTGCACAACAGTTCCCTCATCATGCTCGGCATAAAACTCCGCAAGGAAGCTACCCTACTCGGCAAACCCCTCCGCGAACTCGGTCAGGCACTCCCCTACCACATCGTAGCCATACAGCGTGGCGATGAAATCATTGTCCCCAACGGAAACGATGAACTCCGCTGCAACGACCAGGTTTACTTCATGACACTGAAGAACTACATCCCCCTCATCCGTAAGGTAGTGGGCAAGGAGGAGCAACCCGACATCAAGCGCGTCATGATTATGGGCGGCGGCAAGACCTCCGTCCGACTCATCAACGAAGCAGACTCCTACATGGAGTTCATCGTGGTGGAGCGTGACGAAGAGCGATGCCACAAGATACTCTCCCTCATCCGCGACGACCGCAAAGTGGAAGTGTACAACGGCGACGGACGCGATATGGGTTTTCTCACCGACATAGGAATACAACACATGGATGCCTTCGTAGCCCTCACCGGCAACGCCGAGACCAACATCCTCTCCTGCCTCACGGCCAAGAATATAGGCATACAAAAGACCGTAGCCATGATTGAAAATCTGGACTACGTGAAGATGGCGGAAGACCTCGACATCGGCACCATTCTCAACAAGAAGACCATTGCCGCCGGTCACATCTATCAACTACTTCTCAAGGCCGATGTCAGCAACGTGCGCTGTCTCGCCCTCTCCGATGCCGACGTGGCGGAATTCATCGCCAAGCCCGGTAGCAAGGTGACTCAAAAGGCCGTCAAGGACCTCGGTCTCCCCCACGGCGCCACCATTGGTGGACTTGTGCGCGGCAAGGAAGGCATTTTGGTACACGGACTCACCCGCATACAGGCAGACGACCATGTGGTCATCTTCTGCAACAACGCCATCATAAAGAAACTTGGTAAATACTTCAACTGATGCACATTAACGTTCCCACCATATACCGCATCCTAGGTTCTCTGCTCTTTCTCGAGACCTCGCTGCTATTCATCTGCCTTCTCGTGGCTTTCAGTTACGATGGCAACGATGTACCCGCATTCATCTACACCATTCTCATCTCCATACTTTGTGGTGTTTTTTGCAAGATGATGGGACGCAATGCCGACAACAGCATCAGTCGTAAGGACGGATACATCGTAGTCTCCCTCACCTGGATTATCTTCTCTTTCGTGGGGATGCTTCCCTTTGTCATCAGCGGTTACATCCCGAGCATTTCGGATGCATTTTTTGAGACCATGTCCGGTTTCACCACCACAGGAGCCACGATTTTGGACAACATAGAATCACTCCCCGCCGGACTTCTCTTTTGGCGCAGTCTTACGCAGTGGATTGGTGGTTTGGGAATCATCTTCATCACGATAGCCATCTTCCCCTCCTTCGGCAACGGTGGTTTACGTCTTTTCTCTGCCGAAGCCACGGGTCCGCTTCACGACAAGCTTCACCCTCGTATCAGCACCAATGCCAAGTGGATTTGGAGTGTCTACATCACGCTCACCGTAGCCACTGCCGTAGCGCTTTTTTTAGAAGGCATGGACTGTTTTGAGAGCATCTGTCACGCTTTTACGTCTACCGCCACCGGTGGATATTCCACGCGTCAGGACAGTATCGCGGCCTATCATTCTCCGGTGATAGAGTACACCATTGCGGCGTCCATGTTTCTCTCGGGAATCAACTTTTCTCTTCTCTACTTCAGTCTTTTGAAGGGTAAGATATTGCGTCTTTTTCAGGATTCGGAGTTTCGTTGTTACCTTCTCACGATAGGTGGATTTACGTTGGTTTGTACGCTCTCTCTCCTTTATTATAACGGTTACGACTTGGAGCATGCGTTTCGCAGTGCACTTTTTCAGGTAGTATCCATCCAGACGAGTACGGGATATGCGTCCGAAGACTATATGCTTTGGCCGGCTTTTTTGCATCCTTTTTTGTTGTTGATGATGGTTTTCGGAGCTTGCTCGGGTTCCAGTACCGGAGGTATCAAGTGTATTCGTGTGACGATGGTATATAAGGTGGTGCGCAATCAGTTTCGCAACATCATTCAGCCCAATGCTGTTCTCCCGGTACGCATCAACCGTTCGGTGATGCCGGAGGGGATTAAGAGTTCTCTTTTAGCGTTTTTCACGTTGTATGTTCTTTTGGTGTTTGGGGGTTGGATAGCGTTTATGTTGATGGGTGAAACGGATATTGAGAGTATAGGTCTCACCATTTCGTCTTTAGGGAATTGTGGTCCGGCGCTGGGCAATTACGGTCCTGCATATTCATGGGCGACTCTCCCTGCAGCGGGAAAATGGATTGCATCGCTATTGATGTTGGCGGGGCGTTTGGAGATTTTCCCCATCCTCATTCTTTTCACTCAAAGATTCTGGAGGGATTATTGATTCA
>CAYSOK010000046.1:0-10979 GCA_964432645.1 uncultured Bacteroidaceae bacterium
CCACGAACCGGTTTTTTGAGGACGTTCCACGAAACGTCCCTACACTGTGGATGGGAACGTAAAAAAGGACCCCGTCCTATTCCGCCTTTTTCTTATTCTTCGATTTGCCGGAGAGGAGGGTGGGGAACGTCTTTCCCGCTTTTATCTGCTCCAACGCCTCCCGGACGGTGGGATCCACACGGTTCACATACTCACAGTAATCATTCTCATCCATATACAAATAAACAACAGCATTGTACACCACCTGCTTCAACAACTCATGACTCTTCTGAATCATCAAATTGCGACGACGTACACCCTTGCTCTCACAAAACGCGTAGAACTGCTCCAACACATGCTGCTTGTCCAAGTACATCTCCACCTCCGTAGCCGTTTTAAAACGAGACAAATCCTTGCGATTCGCATCGATAAACTTCAACGCAAACGTAGCCGAATAAGGCGCCGTCAACAAGTAATACGACGTCACATTCGTCGTATCCTCCGGCACAAAAATATCCGGCGTGATACCACCACCACCATACACCGTACGACCAATGTGCGTGTGATACTTCGTACCCGTCTGCTTGATGCTATCCTCCGAGAAAAACTCACCATGCTTGTAACGATTGCGGATATCCATGCTGTAATCCTCATCATTCCCCTTCGTGTACGGCTTCTGGATGCAACGACCCGATGGCGTGTAATAACGCGCAATCGTCAGCCGTATGAGACTACCGTCACGAAACTCAATAGGCTGCTGCACCAAACCCTTGCCAAAAGAACGACGACCAATAATCAAACCACGATCATTGTCCTGAATCGCACCCGCAAAAATCTCACTCGCCGAAGCCGAATTCTCATTCATCAACACCACCAACGGGATATCCTGATAACTACCGTGACCATCACTCATGTACTCCGCACGCTGAGACTTACGCCCCTCCGTGTACACAATCAAACGATTCTTCGGCAAGAACTCATTCACCATCAAGATAGCCTTCTCCATATATCCGCCACCATTGTCACGCAAGTCCACAATCAGACTCTTCATGCCATTGCGATGCAACCACGCCAGCGCCTCAATCATCTCCATGTAAGTATCCTCACCGAAGTTCTTTATCTTGACATACCCCGTGTTCGTACCATCCACCATATAGTACCCCTCGATACTATTGGTCGTGATGTTGCCACGCGTGATGGTAATCTCCTTCAGAGCCTTCTCACCCACACGCTTGACACCCACTTTCACCTTCGTATCCTCAGGCCCCTTAAGCATCTTCATCACCTCGTCCGAAGACATGTGAACACCCGCCACATTCTTACCGTCAACCGTCACAATAAGGTCGCCCGCCAGCACACCCGCTTTCTCGGACGGTCCCCCCTTAATCACATTGCCGATATGGATGGTATCCTCCAACATAGAGAAGCGCACACCGATACCCGAGAAGCTACCCTTCAAGTCCTCGTTAGCCGCCTCCACATCCTTCGCCGAGATATACGCCGAGTGCGGATCCAGTTCACTCAAGATTGCCGGCATGGCATCCTCCACCAACTGCGTCATATCCACCGTGTCCACATACTGATCGTCCACTATGTGCAACAGATAGTTCAGCTTATTGCCCGACGTATTGATGATGTTCAGACGATTGCCCGAAAAGTGATTCGCGTAGAACGTACCAATCACTATACCAATCACCACACACACCGCCGCTATGAGAGGCGTGTAGCTATTGTTCTTATTACTCATCTTTCTTATCCTCGTTAGGGTTTAAATATTCCACTTCTATACCCGCCTTACGCAGCAAGTCCAGACCATCCTCCAAGCGATACTTCTCCGAGTACACCACCCGCTTGATGCCCGACTGGATAATCAATTTGGAGCACTCTATACAGGGCGACGCCGTGACATAGAGAGTAGACCCCTCGCTGTTGTTGTTGCTACGCGCCAACTTCGTAATCGCGTTCGCCTCGGCGTGCAGCACATACGGGAACGTCACATTATTCTCATCCTCGCACACATTCTCGAACCCCGACGGAGTACCGTTGTATCCATCCGAGATGATGCGCTGTTGGTTCACAATCAAGCATCCCACCTGTCGTCTTTGGCAGTAGGAATTCTCCGCCCAGATGCGAGCCATGCGCAGGTACCGCATATCCAGGTTTCGTTTTTTGTCATTTTCGGTGTTCATCTTTCTTGCTTTATACCATTCCTTATTAATAATGCATCGATGGTAGGCTCCTGACCACGGAAACGCTTGTACAGTTCCATGGGATGCTCGGTGCCACCCTTCGACAATATGTTGGAGCGGAAACTCTCCGCCACTTCGCTACTGAAAATCCCCTTCTTGCGGAAGAGTGAGAAGGCATCGGCATCCAACACCTCCGCCCACTTATAGGAGTAATATCCGGCGGAATATCCTCCCGCCATGATGTGGCTGAACTGCACACTCATGCAGGTGCCTTCGACCTCGGGCAACAGTTGGGTGGGAGCCCAGGCGCGTTGTTCAAACGCCGGGATGTCCTCCCTCAAGTCCTCCTCGCGGTCGTAATATGCCATGTCCAACATGCCGAAACTCAACTGACGCAGACAGGCATATCCCACATTGAAGTTGCGGCTCTTGTGGATGCGCTCAATCAACTCATCGGGCAACAGCTCACCCGTCTCGTAATGACGGGCAAAGGTGTGCAGAAACTCCTTCTCCCCCGCAAAATTCTCCATGATTTGCGATGGCAGTTCCACAAAATCGCGATACACATTTGTGCCGCTCAGCGCCGCAAAACGAGAGTTGGCAAAGATGCCGTGCAGCGCGTGACCAAACTCATGCAGGAAGGTCTCAATCTCCCCCAGCGAGAGCAGCGACGGCTTACTCTCCGTAGGCTTCGCAAAGTTCATGTTCACAGACACATGTGGACGGCTGTTTGTGCCATCCTCCTCTATCCACTGATCCTTGTACTCGCTCATCCACGCCCCACTCTTCTTACTCTTACGCGGGAAGAAATCGGCGTAGAGCACCGCCAGATAGCTGCCATCCTTATCAAACACCTCGTACGCCTTCACATCCTTGTGAAACACCGGAATCTCCGGATTCTCGCGGAAGGTGATGCCATACAACCGGGTAGCCAGTCCGAACACACCCTCTATCACCTTATTTAATTGGAAGTAGGGGCGAAGCATCTCCGCATCCAGATTATACTTACGCACCTGCAACTTATGCGCATAATAGGCATAGTCCCAACGCTCCAAACGGAAGTCCCCGCCCTCCGTCTCTCGCGCCAACTCCTCCACCTCGCGTACCTCCTGCTCCGCCGTAGGCCTGTAAGCCTCCAGCAGTTGGTCCAACAGTTGATACACATGTTGTGAATCCTTAGCCATACGCTTCTCCAGCACAAAGTCCGCGTAGGTGCGATAGCCCAGCAACTGCACCATCTCGCGACTCTTGTTCACAATCTGTCGCACCGTCTCATAGTTGTTAAACTCATCCTCGTGTGTACACATCGTGTTGTACGCCATGAACATTTTGCGACGCAACTCCCGGTTGTCCGCATAGGTCAAGAACGGCGAGTAACTCGGAGCATGCAGGGTGAACAACCACCCCTCCAATCCCTTCTCCTTCGCCTCCATAGCCGCCGTCTCCAGCACACGCTCCGGAATGCCGCTCACCTCCTCGTCGGTGGTGAGATGCAGAGTGAAGTTATTGGTCTCCTTCAGCACATTCTGCGAGAACTTCAGCGACAGCAGCCCCGCCTCCTTAGACAACTCCTTGAGCTGCGCCTTCTTCTCCTCGTCCAGCAGAGCACCGCTTCGCACAAATCCCTTATACGTATTCTCCAACAAACGCTGTTCCTCCGTCCCCAAGACAGGTTTCGCATCGTACACCGCCTTGACACGTGCAAACAGCCGTTCGTTCATCGATATATTGTTGGAATGTTCCGACAACAGCGGCGACATCTTCTCCGCCAGCGCATCCATCTCGTCCGTTGTCTCCGAGTGGAGCAACGTATAGAAGGCACTGCTCACCCGCTCCAAGATGCCCTCCTGCGACGTCATCGCCACAATCGTGTTCTCAAAGGTCGGCGTCTCCGGATTGTTCACAATCGCCTCTATCTCCCGATCCTCCTCTGCCATACCCTCCGGGAAAGCCTCCTCGTAGTCGGCGAGCGTGATGGCATCGAACGGGATGGTACCGTGCGGTGTGTTGTATTTGGAAAAGAACGGGTTCACCCGTTTTGCTGCGTTATCGTTGTTCATATCCATAGCTAAATCTTTTTTTTACTGTTTGTTATACACCAAGTGTTCCAGAGCCGGAATCACAATCTCCTTGCGTTTCAACTCCACCAACCCCCGTTCGTTCAGGTTCTTCAGAGCCTTCGACACATTCAGTCTCGACTCCTCCAGCACCAGTGCCAAGTCCTCCATTTTCGCCTTCAGCACCTTCTCGCCCGACGGTTTGCTCGCCGTCTTGCGAATCAATCGTATAATCTTCTCCTCCACGCACCCGTAGGGACGCTTCAGATTGCTTATTTGCAGTTTTTGTATGCGTGTAGAGAGCATGTTCATCATGTTCAGTTGAAACACCTGAATCGGGATAAGCCTCGTCAGAATATCCTTTTTGCTCACCTTCATGATGCTCACCTCACTATGTGCGATGACCGTTCGGGAATAACGTGTGTTGAGGCCAAACAGCACCTCCGGCTCCAGAATCAACGGCGCCTGCAGGGTCTCCTCGAGCACAAAGTAGCGGTTCTCCTCCTCTATGATTTGGCGCACACTACCCTTTATGACAAACACAAACCCCTCGCACGGCACGCCCCGTTCCACCACCTTGTGGCCCGGCGGAATCTTCTTGAATTCTATCTTCATGCACTCCACGAGTCGGGTGATGTCCTGTCGTCCAAGTCCCTGGAACAGCGGTAGTTCCATGAGACATTCGTACATAGTCGTATCCACGCTCATTGTTGTTTATTTTTTTATCTTACGTTCCAGTTCCGGAGAGTAGTACACCCGGTTTGTGCCCTTCTCATCGGCATAGATGAAGTAGGCCATGAGCTCCGGATGCGCCTTCAACACCTGCTTGGCCCTCTCCAGACCCATCACCATGAAAGAGGTGGCGTAGGCATCCGCCACCACACACGTACCGGCCAAAACCGTAGCCGATAAGATGCTGTGTTGCACCGGATAACCCGTCTTGGGGTCTATGGTGTGCGCATATTTCTTGCCCTCCTTATAGTAGAAGTTGCGGTAGTTGCCCGAGGTGGCCATGGCGATGTCGCTCAACTGCAATATGGTCTGAATCTCACCGTTCGTCGACAAGGAATCGTCTACGGGTTTGTTCACCCCTATGTTCCAAGCCGTGCGCTGAGAGTTCTTACCCTTCACCACGATTTCGCCGCCTATTTCGACCATATAGTTGTTGATGCCCTTCCTCTCCAGCAGTCGCGCTGCCACATCGCAACCGTATCCTTTGGCTATGGCGCTGCAGTCCAGCATGGTGCGGTCGTCCTGCTTCACCACCTTGCCCTCCGCGAGCGACACCTTCTTGTAACCCACGAACTTACGGATGCTGTCAATCTTCTCACGCGTCATCAGAGAATCGTTCTTGAAGCCGAATCCCCACGCGTTCACCAGCGGTGCCACCGTGATATCGAACGCCCCGTTCGTCTCCTCGGACACCTGCATGGCCGTGCGGAACACCTCCACAAACATGGAGTCCAACTCCACCGCCTCATTATTATTAATATGTGTAATCACCGAGTGAGCATTGAAGGGGGAGAGCGATGCATCCACCTTCATCAACTCCTGCTCGATTTCCTTCTGTAAGTCTTGCTCGTTCTGATATGTTATGTGATAGATGGTGCCGAAAATCATGCCCGTATTGCTACGGTACGGCACCGCATTCTCCTTCTGCTGCTGACGAATGATGAGAAACGACCCTACCAACAGTACCACCAGGAAGGGCAACTTCCATCTCCATGCTTTCTTCTTATTCTCTTCCATTTCTAAATCATTAAATATCTAAAGCCATATAAAAGGTAGCCCCCAAGCGTGTACCGTCGTTGGTTCCGAATCCCGGGATGTAGTAAGGCTCCCCCGTTTCGTTGGTCTTCTGTGACCAACGTATCTTGTATCGCACCGTCCATCCCAGATGAAACGCCTTCCATACCTCCGCTTCCAGACCGAAGATGAATTCCGTCCAGAGGGCATTGGAGTTGAAGGTATGCCGATATTCCACCGGCTTGTTCCATACCGGATCCGAGAAGTCCGGGTCTTCTATGGTGTAATCGAAGGTGGTGTATCCCACACGCAGACCTCCGAACATACGGTTGTTACTCTCCTTGTTCTTCAGGAAGTTGTAGTCCATACCCACGCGGAAGTAGGGCGCCTTGGCTCGGTAGGACACCAGCGACACATCGTTCTCGCAATTGGAGTCCGCATAGCCCAGTTCCACGGTAGGGAAGTAAGTCTGCTTCAGGTTGATACGCAGTCCTGCCTCGTAGTACACATTGTTACCGCTGAACACCTTCGCACCCACTCCCGTCAGTTCCACATAGAGCGCAAAGCCTCGGATAAAAGCGTGCTTCGTGGAATCACTCCGGAGCACCACCTGCTTCACCGAGTCCACCACCGTAGAGTCGCCCGCAAGCCCCATCGCCTGCACCCCCGTTGTCGAAACACTACTCAACAGTAGAGCGAAGATATATTTGGAAAGTCGTATTCTGGTCATAATTTACATTTGCATTCACTATCAAAATATTGCGTATCACATGGTGCGTGCTCTCTATCCCCGTCACCACATGCCACATGGAGGTGGCACAGTCCGGATTTTCAAAGTGGGCGATGTCGGTCTTCTCCACCCACACCGTGTCCGTTGCCGTCCACTCCTCACCGCTAAACCGGAAGTAGAGCGTATCCGCCGGTGCATCGTAGCTCAGCGGTAGGTCGAACGATGTGATTCTGTATCCCTTGTTCAGCAGTACCGAGTCCGTTCCCGCTGCCGTCACCGTGAGCGTATCCAGATACGTCACCGGATATCGCACCGTATCGCCGTAGGCCATGCTGTCCGCATAGAAGGCATAGGTGGCATACACGGTGTTGTTCAGCGGACACGTCCACGAATCGCCGCATCCCACGGCTGTTCCCAGCATCGCCGAGAGCACCAGTCCCACACCTATATGTCTGTATTTCTTCATCCTATCTGTTCCGCTATTTGATAATTGTTGCGCTCCGGAGCGTTTCTGCTAATCATCTCGCCCAGGAAACCCGTCATGAAGAGTTGTGTTCCCATAATCATGGTCGTCAGAGCGATGTAGAAGTAGGGCGAATCGGTAATCAACCGTTGCGGTATGTCGTGTGCCACACACCACAGTTTGTCCACACCGAGTGCTGCGGCAGCCAGGAATCCGATGAAGAACATCAGTGTGCCGATAAAGCCAAACACGTGCATCGGCTTGAGTCCGAAACTGCTCAGAAACCACAGGGAGATGAGGTCCAGATAGCCGTTGAAGAAGCGGTTCCACCCCATGAACTTAGACTCGCCGAACTTGCGTGCCTGGTGCTTCACCGGTTTCTCGGCTATGCGGCTAAATCCTGCATTCTTAGCCAGGTAGGGGATGTATCGATGCATCTCTCCATACACTTCGATGTTTTTCACCACCTCCTTGCGATAGGATTTTAGTCCGCAGTTGAAGTCGTGCAGATTGTGTATGCCGCTCACCTTGCGTGCCGTGGCGTTGAAGAGCTTCGTCGGGATCACCTTAGACAGCGGGTCTCCCTTCTTGCGGTTCTGCTTGTATCCGCTCACCAGGTCGTATCCATCCTCCATAATCATGCGATACAACTCCGGAATCTCGTCCGGGCAGTCCTGTAAATCGGCATCCATGGTGATGACCACATCGCCCTCTGCCATCTTAAATCCGCAGAAGAGCGCCGGTGATTTGCCGTAGTTGCGACGGAATTTTATGCCTTTTATGCAGGGCGACTGCGCGTGCAACTCCTCGATTACCTTCCAGGAGCGGTCTGTGCTGCCATCGTTTACAAAGATGATTTCATACGTAAATCCGTTGTCGTGCATCACGCGCTCAATCCACGCGCTCAGTTCCGGCAGGGATTCTTCTTCATTATATAAGGGTACGATAACACTGATATCCATTTTCTTTCTGTTTCTGTTAATTCTTGTCTTTATCGGGTCGGTTCATGGTGAAGAGTGCCGTGGGCAGCGTCAAGATGAAGCCGAGCATGAAATTGGTCCACAGCATCTGCAGGGTGATTTCGATGGGGGAGAGTGCGAAGATTTCATCGAATGCTCCCGCCACATCTTCCGATGGGTAGTGCTCCTGGAAGGCTTCTATCACGGCGTTCATCTGTTCGCTGAATACTCCCACCTGGAAGAGTTGCTTCCCGGGGTCTATCAGATAGAAGTAGATGAACTGACCCATGGCCAGGAGGAGCGCAGCGTATCCATACACCAGCAGGGAGTATCTCACGGCTCTTCCGAAAGAGAGCTGTCCCTCCTCGGTCTGTCGTCCGTAGCTTCGTCCCAGTCGCACCGCTACAACGGGAGAGATGAACCCCAGAAATTCACCCACAAGTCCGGGGATAGGCTGGTTGAAACGGATGCACACCACACAGAGGGCGAAGCATGCCATCCAGAGGAGTCCCACGATGGTTCCGTTTTGCGCGGCAAAGGCTCGGAGCTGTGATTTGCTGTTATAATCCATACATATTTTAATTTATGCTGCAAATTTACGAAAAAAACATGAACTTGAATGAATATCATGAATATTTTTGGCCTACTTTGACGCGGAGAGGCTATTTTCGAATTTGTCCGTTGCCATCAATGAGCCATTTATAGGTGGTAATCTCGCGTAGACCCATGGGACCGCGGGCGTGTAATTTCTGGGTGCTGATGCCTATTTCCGCTCCCAAACCAAACTCCCCGCCGTCGGTAAACGAGGTGGGTACGTTGACGTAGACACACGCGGCGTCTACGGCTCGACGGAAGTAGTCGGCAGCGGTTTTGCCGGCGGTCACGATGCATTCGCTATGTCCTGAGCCATAACGCATTATGTGTTGCACGGCTTGATGTATGTCGGTGACCGTTTTTATGGCCATTTTATAGTCGAGAAACTCAGTCCCAAAGGTCTCCTCATCGGCGTGTGCCAACAGTTCCGTAGGATAGTTCCCCCGGGAGAGCACTTCATAGGCTGCATCGTCGGCAAAGATTTTCACCCGTTTCTCTGCCAATCCACGGCACAGAGTGGGCAGTGCCTCCGTGCGACGTTCGTGTATCAGCAAGCAATCCAGCGCGTTGCAAACGCTCACCCGTCTCGTCTTGGCATTGGTAACGATGGCAGCCCCCATCTCGGCATCGCCCGCCGCATCGAAGTAGGTGTGGCACACGCCCGCCCCCGTTTCAATCACCGGTACGGTGGCTGTAGTGCGCACATAATCAATGAGTCCCTTTCCTCCGCGGGGGATGATTAAGTCTACTCCTCCGCGAGCGTGCAGCAGGGTCTCCGTCCATTCTCGTCCCGCAGGCAGGAGTGTCACGGCATTCTCCGTTTGCAGCACCTCCTTCAGTGTGGCGCGAATCACTCCGGCGATGGCACGGTTGGAGGCATCGGCATCGCTCCCTCCCTTGAGCAAACATGCGTTGCCGGATTTCAGGCAGAGTGCTGCCACATCGAGTGTCACGTTGGGGCGTGCTTCGTAGATGACGCCAATCACGCCAAACGGCACACTTACCTTGGTGAGGTGTATGCCGTTGGGGCGGGTGCGTTCCTCCAGTGTAACGCCCAGGGGGGAGGGGAGTTGTGCCACCTGTCTCACCCCCTCCGCCATGTCTCGCAGGCGGGTCTCGGAGAGTTGTAGACGGTCGTATTTCGGATTTTCGGGTGACATCCGTGCCAGGTCCTCGGCGTTTGCCTTCAGTATCTCGGGTATTGCCTCCGTGATGCGGTCTGCCAGAGTTGTGAGGGTGTGGTTCAGCGCCTCGGTATCCGTGAGTGCCAGTCTGCGGGCAGCTTCGCGTGCTTGTATAAATAACGTTTCCATTTTTGTTTCTTTTAAGGGTTCAACGTACGGGGGATAAATCGAGTACACTCTGTATCCTCGGGATGTTCACACAGATCGAGAATAATTCCCTCGCGTCGTCCGTTGGCGATGAACACGGCGATGCCCCGGTCTGCCATTCGGTGTGCGATGGAGCTTTTGCTCGCCATACCTCCTCGACCGAATCCCGATTTTTCGGGTTGTATGTAGTCGCTAAGATCCTTGCCCGCTTCCACCTCTCGGATAAGATGAGCATTGGGTGAGGAGGGAGGTCCGTCGTACACTCCGTTCACGTTGCTCAGCAGGAAGAGGGCATCAGCGTTCACCATCTGCGCCATCAGTCCCGACAGTTCATCGTTGTCGGTAAACATCAGTTCGGTGATAGAGACGGTATCGTTTTCGTTTACGATGGGTATCACTCCGGTGTTCAGCATCACCTCCATGCAGTTGCGTTGGTTGCTATAGTGTCGTGGAGTGTCCACACTCTCCTTGGTAGTGAGCACCTGTCCCACCACGATGCCATAGTTGCGAAAGAGGTCATAATATCGGTTCATCAGTTTAGCTTGTCCCACGGCGGAATAGAGTTGTCGTTGTGAGACCTCGTCGAGTTTTTCGGTTGGATGAATTTCTCCTCGTCCCGAAGCCACGGCTCCGGAGGAGACGAGTATCACCTCGATGCCGTTGCGATGCAGTTCTGCCAACTGGTCCACGAGGGCGGACATGTGTGTCACATCGAGCGTACCATCCTTGCGGGTCAGCACATTGCTGCCCACCTTTACTACAATTCTATGAAAGAGCTTTTTCATTTGTCGGTATTTCTTAATTGTTCGTTTTTCCTCCACAAACGTAGAGTTGTAAATCGGTTGCAAAGTTACAACAAAAGAGAGGAATCTGCAACTTGCGGGGCTATTTTTGTGAAAAATAGTTGGAAGATTGTGGATATTCGCCGTTT
>CAYSOK010000047.1:0-10850 GCA_964432645.1 uncultured Bacteroidaceae bacterium
TGCGGAAAATGCGCCGAATATCATACAACGCATCCAAAAGGAAGGACATGAAGTGGCGTGTCACGGATGCGATCACTGGGAACCTAAAGCCACGGATTTTGAACAATCCAAAACACGTGTTGAAAAAGTTGCCGGAGCCATGGCTTACGGATACCGTCAACCCCGCATGTTCCCGGTAAACGACAAGGAGATTCATCGCATGGGGTACCGATACAACTCCTCCCTGAATCCGGCCTTCATACCGGGAAGATACATGCATCTCACCACCCCCCGCACCTACTTCATGAAGGACGGAGTACTGCAAATCCCGGCATCGGTCAGTCCTCACCTGCGAATCCCCTTGTTCTGGTTGGCTCTACACAACTTCCCGGAGTTCTTATACCACACACTCGTGAAGCAGGTTCTCAAGCACGATGGGTACTTTGCCACCTACTTCCACCCCTGGGAATTTGTTGAGTTAAAGGAGCATCCGGAATACAAGATGCCATTCATCATCAAGAACCATAGCGGCAAACAGATGGTGCAACGATTGGATTCACTCATCAAGATGCTGAAGCAAAAAGGACATACGTTTGTGACGTATAACGAGTTTACAACAGAAAAAACGAAAGAACTAAAATGATAAAGTTAGGACTTGTACTCCCCTGCTACAACGAAGAGGAGGTGCTCAACAGCTCCTTCGAACGTCTAAGACAGTTGTTTGAGGAACTTCGCCAAAAAGAAAAGATTACAGAAGATAGCTTTGCCCTCTTCGTCAACGATGGTAGCGCTGACAAAACCTGGTCGCTCATACAGGAGGCACACAAAAAGGACTCCTTTATAAAGGGGCTGAACCTAGCCGCCAACGTAGGGCATCAATATGCCATCATGGCAGGAATGATGGAGGGACGAAGTATGGCGGACGCGGTCATCACCATAGATGCCGATTTGCAAGACGACCTCAACGCCATCGAACAGATGATAGACAAGCATGAAGCCGGAGCAGACATCGTCTACGGAGTGAAGGTGAGCAGACAAGCCGACTCCAAGAAGAAGCGTTTCTCGGCACAGCTATACTATCGCATGCTTGCAGCGATGGGAGTAAAGACCATATACAATCACGCAGATTTCAGGCTATTATCCAAAACTGCGTTAAACACTCTCGCACTCTATCCCGAACGCAATCTATATCTGCGCGGACTCATCACACAGATGGGATTCCAAAGCGATACGGTGGAGGATGTTATCTCTCCGAGAATCGCAGGTTCTTCTAAGTACACTCTACGCAAAATGTTGCGACTGGCAAGCGATGGAATTACCAGTTTCTCCACTCGTCCCATCGATCTGATTCTACAGGTTGGAATCTTGATGATGGGAATAGCCGTCCTCATGTTCTTGTACGTCATCGTATCGCTCTGCATGAATCACTACGTTGCCGGTTGGGCATCCATCATGATGTCTCTCTGGTTTATCGGTGCGGTCGTAACCCTTTCCATTGGCGTAGTGGGATTGTATATTGGTAAGATTTATATAGAGGTGAAGCGACGTCCGCTGTATACCGTCAAAGAGAAAATCGTTTAAACTCATGACACTCCACGAAAAAACGAAGAGTCTGCTCGTTCATCCCCGTTTCTTGCTGGGATTATGGATGGTTTTGGCCATCGTTGCATCGCTCACAAAAATGCATCGTTGCAACAATTTTCTCATTTTCAAAGGGGTCTTTTACCATCTCATGGATAAGACTTCGTTGTTTGCGCCCTACCCCGACGAGTACTTTGATGTGAACCACTACGGTCCTTTCTTTAGTCTTGTCATTGCCCCCTTTGCCGTGATGCCTCATCCCGTAGGACTGATTTTCTGGAATCTACTCATGGTACTTTTCCTTTTCGTGTTCATACGAAAGTTGCCTATAAGTTCCTCTGCACAGATTTTCATCCTTTGGTATTGCGCCCACGAATTACTGACGGCTCTCTTCATGCAACAGTTCAACATCGTTATTGCGGCAATCATCATCGGATCTTATATACTTATAAGAAAGGAACGAGATACCACCGCCGCACTACTCATTGTTGTAGGAACCTTTGTAAAGTTGTACGGAATCGTAGGATTGGCCTTTTTCTTTTTCTCCCGTCACAAACTTCGTTTCATCGTCTCGCTCATCGGATGGAGCATCGTCTGTTTCCTGCTCCCCATGCTCATCAGCAGTCCGGAGTATGTAGTAAATCAGTACAAGGAATGGTTCTTCTGTTTGGGAGAAAAGAATATGGAAAATGGTGATTCCATCGCCCAAAACATCTCTCTCTTGGGATTTGTACACCGTGTGAGCGGTCTCAACTTCTCCGATTTGTATCTTATCCTCCCCGGAATTCTGATATTTGCACTTCCGTATCTGAGATTCAAGCAGTATGATTGTGTAAACTTCCAGTTGGGAATACTCGCCTCCGTACTCATGTTCGTGGTACTCTTTAGTACCGGCAGCGAATCCAGCACCTATATCATAGCCCTATCCGGAGTAGCCGTCTGGTATATTTCTTCCCCCGAGAAGCGAGGTAAGACCGACCTATTCCTGCTAATCTTTGCTTTCCTGCTGACCAGCATGTCGCCCAGCGATCTCTTCCCGAAATATCTACGCACCGAATACATACAACCCTATGCGCTGAAAGCGCTACCCGTGATACTGATTTGGTGTAAACAAATATATGAACTAACTACCGCACACTATGTCAAAGAGATACAGTAACAGAACAATATGGACATCTCCGTTGTCCCTCTTCATCAACCTATGTTTGGTGTATATAGCCTACGCCTTGTGCCGACTCGCTTTCCTTTTGGAGAATTATCAACAGTTCCACAGCATGTTGAGCGGAAGTCGATTGACGGATATGATTCGCGGTGGATGGATGTTTGACACCTCAGCCATCTTATACACCAATGCGCTCTATGCTCTGCTCATGCTCCTTCCGCTACACTACAAGGAGAAGCATGGATATCAGAAGGTTACCAAATACCTTTTCGTTGTCGTCAACGCCATTTGCATCGTTTGCAACCTAGCGGACAGTGTCTATTTCCAGTACACCGGACGACGTACCACCATCTCTGTGATGCAAGAGTTTCACAACGAGAACAATCTTCTCCACATCTTTGGAGTAGAGGTTTTGCGCCATTGGTATCTGGTACTGCTGGGAGTTGCCATGATTTATGCACTTTGGAAGTTTTATTATGCCCCCAAGGGAAAGAGAAAAATACATCCCACATGGGGATATTACGTCGTACAAACAATTGCTCTAGCACTTTACATTCCACTGACTATCTGCGGAATGCGTGGCGGAGCCACCACTGCGGTACGTCCCATCACCATCAGCAACGCCAATCAATATGTACAACACCCCTACGAAACGGCAGCGGTACTCAACACACCGTTTGCTCTGATTCGAACCTTTAACAAACCGGTGTTCACCAATCCGGAATACTACACAGAGGAGGAACTTGACGCCATCTACTCTCCCCTACACTCGGCAGAGAGCGACTCCGTATCCACCCCCTTCCGCAAGAAAAATGTAGTGGTATTCATCATCGAAAGTTTTGGAAGAGAATACATTGGAGGCATGAACACCCCCAACGTACTGAACGATGGTAGCGGAAAAATATCCAAAGAGTACAAGACCTACACACCTTTTGTAGATTCCCTCATGCAGCACGGTACCACCTTCCTCTACACCTTTAGCAACGGAAGAAAGAGTATCGATGGCATGCCCTCCATACTCTCCAGTATCCCCATGTTTGTAGAACCCTTCTTTCTCACCCCCGCATCGGTCAACGATATCAGCGGAATAGCGGGAGAATTGACACACAAGGGGTACCAAACCGCCTTCTTCCACGGTGCCGAGAACGGAAGTATGGGATTTGAAGCATTTGCCAAAACGACCGGTTTTCAACGATATTTCGGTCGCACGGAGTACGATCAAGACAAGCGATTCAACGGAGACAAAGACTTCGATGGCACATGGGCCATATGGGACGAACCGTTCCTGCAATTCTACGCCACCAAAATGTCGGAGATGCAACAGCCCTTCATGACCGCCGTCTTCACGGCATCCAGCCATCATCCCTATGTCATTCCGGAGGAGTATAAGGACATCTACCCGGAGGAGGAGATTGTGATACATAAGTGCATTCGATACACAGACAATGCATTACGTAGATTCTTTGCCACCGCAAAAAAAATGCCGTGGTACAAGAACACGCTGTTTGTCATCACCAACGACCACACCAACTTGAGCAATCACGAATACTACAAGACCGACTTGGGCGTTTTCTGTGCTCCCCTGCTGTTCTTTGACCCGAGTGGAGAACTGCAACCCACCGGCATGCAGGATGCTATAGCACAACAAATAGACATCATGCCTACGGTACTGAACTACTTGGGATACGACCGTCCATACGTGGCTTTCGGAAAGGATATTCTACATACATCTCCCGAGAAGACTTGGGCGGTGAACTACATTAACGGCATCTACCAATATATAAAAGGTACGTATTTGTTGCAGTGGGACGGAAACAAGACGACTGCTCTCTACGATTTCCGCAAGGACTCCATGCTGACACACAACCTGGTAAACAAGGTTCCGGAACAAGCAGCCATGGAACGTGAACTGAAAGCCATCATTCAGAGTTATATGACACGTATGAGTACCAACAACTTAACAGTAAAAGAATGAAAGAAAGGTGGTCATATCTTTTAAAGCTATATCTGCTACTATTTGTCATAAACATCCTGCAAAAGCCGATGTTTATGCTCGTAGATGCTCCCGCCAATACCCGGTATTCTCTCTCGGAATATGCCGCCGTGGTGTGGAACGGCATGCTACTCGACATACCGGTAACAGGCTATTTCATAGCAATTCCCTTACTCTTCACACTCGTTAGTGTGTTTTGGAGAGGCAACATAGCCGTTAGACGCATAGCCACTCCCTACTATTGGTTCGCGGCGTTTCTCATCAGTCTACTGTTTATCGCCGACCTCTCCCTTTATCCGTTCTGGAGATTTAAGCTCGATGCCACCATTTTCTATTATTTGGATTCCCCCAAGAATGCCATGGCGAGTGTCTCTACGGCGTTCATCCTGTGGAGAACCGTTTGGGTGGTTTTGCTAACAATCCTCTACACCTTTCTGTTCCGATGGATTACCCCCACCGAGTGGAAACGAACGGACTTTCGAACAAAAGAACGAATAAAGACCTTCGCAACCCTGTTTCTTGCCATTCCGTTGTTGATAGTCTCCATACGCGGCGGCATCGGCAAATCCACCGCCAACATAGGGAAAGTGTACTTCAGCAAAACCGAATTTCTCAACCATAGTGCTGTAAATCCTGTCTTTTCACTTATCTATTCCCTTGACAAGATGGATGACTATGCAAGTGAATTCCGGTATTTTGCGGAGGAAGAACGAAAGGAGATATTCTCCCCTCTCTATCCCGACACCCCCATCGCGACGGATACCGTTACACTGCTCAACACACAGCGACCCAACATCATCGTCATCTTAATGGAGGGAATGGGCGGAAGTTTCACACGCGACTCTATCGTTTCCCCCCACTACCATCGGCTCGCCCAACAAGGGATACTGTTTACAAATTGCTATTCAAACAGTTATAGAACCGATAGAGGTATGGTATCCACTCTCAGCGGACACTTCTCCTATCCATCGGTCTCTATCATGAAACTCCCCATAAAGAGTCGTACCCTCCCCTGCATCGCAGCAAGCCTCAACGAGAACGGCTATCATAGTTCCTTCCTCTACGGAGGAGATATCAACTTCACCAACATGCAGAGTTATCTCCGCACCGGCGGTTACGGAACAATAGTCAGTGACGTGGACTTCACGCAGGAGGAGCGCGAGACCAACGACTGGGGCGTAAACGATGACATCACTTTTGAGCGATTGCATCAGATGATGGATGCACAGAAGCATACCCCCTGGCACATAGGTTTTCTCACCCTTAGCAGCCACGAACCATGGCAAGTGCCAACCCATCGTCTCAAGGAAGAGATACCCAACGCCTTTGCCTTCACCGACGAATGTTTGGGAAAATTTGTAGAAAGCATCCGGCAGACTCCCCTTTGGAAGGACCTACTGATTGTCTGCATTCCGGATCACGGAGTCTCCTATCCCGATGGATTGGAACAGATTAAAATACAACACAACACCATGCTCTGGATAGGTGGTGCAGTGAAGCAAGCAAGCACCATCGAAACGATTATGAACCAAAGTGACATGGCTGCCACCCTGCTCGGACAACTGCGCATAGACCACTCCGGATACCTGTTTAGTCGAGACATCTTCAGCAGCAACTACGTATACCCCACCGCCTACTTCGCCACCCGCGAAGGCGCCGGTTTCATTGATTCATTAGGATATACCGTCCACTCCATTGTGCAAGAAGATAGCTTTACAGATAAGACAGAACGCGAAAGAGCCCGCAAAGCGAAAGCCATTTTGCAGACCTCCTACGAGGATTTAGGGGCGAGATAGCCCTTGACTCAAAAAAAAGATGTAACTTTGCAGCGACAATAGAAGTAAATAAGAAATATGTTGAAACAATTTTTGCAACTAATGAAACGGTATATACGTCCTTACCGAAAGTATTTGGTATGGTCCGTTATACTCAATTTTGTGTCTCAATGGTTGAACGTATTCTCCTTTGTTACACTCATCCCCATCTTGAACATTCTCTTTAAAGTGGAAACCGCCCACTACGAATACATGGACTTTGAGTGGAATCACGTCACCAAAGATATCCTTATTAATAATGGTTACTGGTACGTACAGGAGATGATTGCCACACATGGAGCATTCGTCACTCTTGTGTTTTTCGGATTACTCCTTATTGTCATGACGGGACTGAAGACCGCCGGATACTTTGCCTCCCTGTCCGTAATGGTACCCTTGAGAACGGGTATCGTTCGCGACATCCGTATAGAGGTGTACAAGAAGGTACTCTATCTTCCTCTCGGGTTCTTCTCCGAAGAGAAGAAGGGAGACATCATGGCACGTATGAGCGCCGATGTTTCTGCGGTTGAAAACACGGTAGCAAGTTCTTTGGATATGCTCATCCGCAACCCCATAGCCATCGTGGTATGCTTCATTTCCCTCTTTGCTCTGAGTTGGGAAATGACTCTCTTCGTGTTGGTTCTCCTTCCGCTTGCCGGATGGGGAATGGGAGCTATTAGCCGTAAGTTGAAACGCCAATCCGCCACCGCTCAACAGATGTGGGGCGAGATTATCTCTCAATTGGAGGAAACCTTGGGTGGACTGCGCATCATCAAAGCGTTTATTGCCGAAGAGAAGATGACGACACGTTTCAGCGCCATCAACGAGGATTTCCGCGATGCCACCAAAGCGATGGTGATTCGACAGAATTCGGCACACCCCATGAGTGAGTTCATGGGAACCGTAGTCATAGTAGTGGTTCTTTGGTTTGGCGGAATGCTGATTTTGAACGAAAGTTCGCCGATTGAAGCCTCCACCTTTATCCTTTTCCTGGTGCTATTGTACAGCGTTATCAACCCTCTGAAGGAATTTTCCAAAGCCTTCTACAACATCCCTCTGGGTATGGCGAGCATGGAGCGTATCGATATGATTCTTCAGGCTGAGAACAAGATTAAAGATCCGGAACAGCCCAAAGAGATGGATGAATTCCGTGAGGGAGTTGAATTTAAGGATGTATCTTTCAGCTATGTTGAAGGGCGTCCGGTACTCAAGCATATCAACTTGAGTATCCCCAAGGGCAAAACCATCGCTTTGGTAGGTCAGTCCGGTTCCGGCAAATCCACATTGGTCGACTTGATTCCCCGTTATCACGACATCCACGAAGGCGAAATACTCATCGATGGAAAGAACATCAAGTCGGTTCGCATACGCGACCTACGTACCCTTATAGGAAATGTCAACCAAGAGGCAATTCTCTTCAACGACACCTTCTATAACAACATAACCTTTGGTGTTGAGGATGCCACAATGGAACAGGTTATAGAGGCCGCCAAGATAGCCAATGCTCACGAGTTTATTATGGAGAGTGAGAAGGGTTACGACACCATGATTGGTGACCGTGGCAGTCGTTTGTCAGGAGGACAGCGTCAGCGTGTTAGCATAGCGCGTGCTATTCTCAAGAATCCGCCGCTGCTTATTCTGGACGAGGCGACTTCGGCGTTGGATACGGAAAGCGAGCGTTTGGTTCAGGAAGCGTTGGAACGTTTGATGAAGAGTCGTACAACGATTGCCATAGCGCACCGTTTGAGCACCATTAAGAATGCCGACGAGATATGCGTCCTCTACGAAGGCGAGATTGTGGAGCGTGGCACACACGAGGAACTCATTGCCAAGAACGGTTATTACAAGAAGTTGCATGATATGCAGCAGTTGTAATGATTTATCACTACTATCCAATTAGATATATAGAGATGCCCAACCTATTGAGGAATAATAGATGTTGGGCATCTTTATTACTCAAGCTTCGGATTTGCCTAAGTCTTTGATTTATACATCATTTTCGTCTATCATCCTGTAAACACCAACCCATCGAACAGTTGAAAAGTACGAAAGAGAGCCATCCACAGTGTAGGGACGTTTCGTGGAACGTCCTCAAAAACTCGGCACGTGGTACATGCCGCATGGTTTTATGATTCGTGGATGGATTCGCCACGCGGAGTGTCTATACGTTTTATCTCTCTTTAAATTTACTTGGGCGTATAAGAATATTGGCCCATTGAAAACGCAAGTTGTGATATTTGTAGTCGAATAGAGATTGCTTCTTTTGTTGAGCATAAACAGCATCATCCACAAATAACATAAGAGGACGTTCTATAAGTTTATGCAATTTTTCTGCTTGCAACCAAACATTAAGCAAGCGTTCCCCCATATACCCAAAGATTCGTTGTTGCGTTGCGTTATAGTAAGTTATATCAATATTGTGTTCCACCTCATCAAGTATATGAAAGAGCCATTGACAATACGCTTCAAAATCGCATCTCGACATAATAAACATGTTACACGGTCTAAGCTCACACCCTTGAAAAACACGGAAAAAAGCCCGTTTCATCTTCATAGACTGTGTCCTATAGAATACTCGGCTCAATACTTTATAATCTTCACTATAATGGTTACTACAATAATCATGGAAGACACTAACCGACTTGTAAGGTTTTGCACAAACCACAAAACCTGCCTTTACTTTTTCGAGAATCTCTCTCGGAATCTCACGATTCATTCTTTCAAAAGAAGAAACCGGGAACATTGTTTCGTGAAATCCGAAACGACACTGTTTGTGAAAGTCAAAGTATCTTCGATAGTGACAAACCCCTATTACCTCCTCATCTTGAAGGTTCTTCCACAACCAATAAAGTCCCGTAAGTTCACAATATGAAGGGTTCTTCTCACTGATATTATTCCCAGTATTGTCTCCAGGAAAGCCCAATTCCAAAGTAGAATTAGCCTTCCCTACATGAAGGGGATAGTACGGGTAAGTATTCTCCATTACATCTTGTTTGTGACAGCAAACCAATATTTTTTCTTTCATATATACTTCTTTATCGTCTGTTACTCAAAAAGTTTCATAACTCGTTCTATAATAGGGGCCATATCATAGTATCGATATTCCGCCAAACGTCCTCCAAAAAGAACATTTGATTCCTTGGCTGCTAGAGCACGATACTGTTCCGCAAGAGCATTATTTCGTTCATCATTTATTGGATAATAGGGTTCCATTCCCTCAACCCACTCTGTACTAAATTCTTTGGAAATAATTGTTTTGGAGTTTTTATATACATCCTTACCAAAAGATTCAAAATGTTTATGCTCTATAACTCGTGTATATGGCACTTCTCGCTCGGTATAATTCACTACTGCATTTCCTTGATAATTAGGCATTTCGTAAAGTTCCTCTTCAAATCGAACGGTTCGATATTCCAATTTACCCCATCGATAATTGTAATATTCATCAATTTTTCCGGTGAACACAATTTTATCTGCAAGAGATTCCCACTGTGTACGATGGGTAAAAAAATCTACTCCAGTTTGTGTTTCAACTCCCGACAATAAAGCTTGAACCAGTTTATTGTACCCACCCTTTGGAATACCTTGATATGTATCGTTGAAATAGTTATTATCGTAAACGAAACGAATAGGAAGTCTACGAATTATAAATGCAGGAAGTTCTCTACACAAGCGTCCCCATTGTTTCTCTGTGTAACCTTTGATAAACTTCTCATAGATATCCTTTCCTACGAGCAGCATGGCTTGTTCCTCCAAATTTTCAGGTTCTCTGCCTTTCAAGCTTTTTCGAATTTCTTCTCTTTGGCCATCAATTTTAGACTGCGCTTGTTCCGGAGTTGTCACCCCCCACATCTTATTAAACGTATTCATATTGAAGGGAAGATTATAAAGTTCCCCCTTATAGTTTGCTATGGGACTATTAGTAAATCTATTAAATTCCACAAGAGAGTTCACAAAATCCCACACTTTCTTGTTGGATGTATGAAAAATGTGTGCTCCATACTTATGCACATTGATGCCCTCACGTTGTTCGCAATAGATATTTCCTCCTAGGTGACTGCGTTTATCAATCACAATACAACGTTTTCCTTGTTGTGTTGCAAAATAAGCAAAAGTCGCGCCAAACAGTCCGGATCCCACTATCAGATAATCGTATTCCTTTTTCATATTCGATTCTTTTAATGAAGGTTAGTATTCATAATTACTATGTACGATAATTATAATTTACTCATGATTCGTTCACGTTCTTTCTCATCCGGGAAGTTTTTACAGAAATCCTCCCAAGTTCTTTTCCAACGGTTGTGACTCCAGAGCCAATAGC
>CAYSOK010000048.1:0-10839 GCA_964432645.1 uncultured Bacteroidaceae bacterium
CGAAACGTCCCTACACTGTGGATGTTTACCCATCCGGGAAAATGTATCCATACACGAGAGAGCCATCCACTGTGGATGGCTCTCTCGTTGTTGTTTACACAAATCCGAAACTTGAGTTTTTTACATTCTGCGTCCACCGGGACCGCCGCCGGGACCGCCGAAACCGCCGGGACCTCCGAAACCGGGACCGCCACGCATGCCGGCACGGGCTTCTTTGTTGCCGAAAATGTTTAACTTATATATAAGGTGGAACATGAGGTAACTGTTGATGGAGTTGTTCCAACTGTCGGTACGGGTGGTGGCGGAGATGGAACGACTGATGTTGCTCTGCTGACGCAAAATGTCGTACCATTGGGCACTGAGTACCAGATTACCTTTCAGAAAACTCTGGGAGAGTTGGGCATTCCATATCAACTCGTTGGTGTTCATGCTGTTGTCTTCGTAACCGCGACGACTGCTCTCACCAATGTCGGTGGAGAGACTGAAACCACAGTCGAAGTTCAAGTTCAGGTTGCAACCGTAGTTGAAGGAGTAGGTATCGAAGTTGGCGGTCTCCTGATCCTTGTTGCGTGCATGACGGTAAGAGAAGTTTCCGTTGACGCCAAAGTCAAAGACTCCTTCGTGATAGTTGGCAGACAAGCGCTCGCTCACCGTGGCATTCTTGGTGGTGCTCTTCTTACAGCCCGACCAGTCAATGTCTGCCCAATTGGTATAGGTGAAGCCCTCTACCGTGGTGTTCATGTAACCTACGGTGTTACTGTAACTCAAGTCGGTGTGCGAACTCACATTGAACTTCTTGGCACTGCCCAACGCAGTGTTGAGACCTACCATTACGGAACCGTTCCAGTTGCCATCGATGTTCATAGGCTTGGAATAGGTACCACCGGTGGTGGGATTGTATATCTGCGCATTGGAGATGCTACGGGAGGTCTGGGAGAAGTTTCCGAAAATCACCCAACCCCGCTGCAATTCCGCATTGTAGCCGTTGGAGAAGAGGCGGAAGGAGTTGGTCCAGGAAGGATCCAAATCGGGATTACCGCCGGAGATGCTCAACGGGTTGGAGGTGTCGACCACATCCAGCAAGTTGGTCATGGAGGGCTGAGAAGCTCGTCCGTTGTACCATACTCGCAACTCCGAGGTCTTGGAGAAACGGTAACGGACATCCACACGCGGAGCAAAGTCGGTCACGTTGCGCGTCACATCGTAGTGGTCTCCTGCCTTATCGTATATCATGTGCGTCTTCTGTGGTTGGATACCCACACCTGCATTGACGTGCAACTGATCCTTGGTCCAGCGGAAGGTAACCTGCGCCTCGTGGTTGTTATAATTGTACTTGGCATACTGACTGTTCTGGAGGTTCTTGGTGTAGAGAAGCACCTCGTTCTCCGGCACATAGCCCAGCACCAAGTCCTCGGCGGTATAATTACCGGACAGTCCGTAACGCTCACGGAAGTCGCTATTCAGCAAAGAATCCAGTGAATACATACCACGCTCCGAATCCTGATACTTATACGTATAGCGATAACGGAACTGTAGGTACATCCCCTTGGCAATAGGTTCGCTGTAGGAGAGACTTGCCGAATAGTTATAATTCATGGACGGATTGTTGTTGAACTGATTGGTATATCCGTCGTTGTTTGCCTGCGACTGTTGGTAATAATGAATATCCGTGATGGAATAGTTCTTGCTCTTGCTATCCCCGTATCCACCCGTAAAGCGCACATTTACGTTGCGCCCGTTGGTGCTCAGCTTACGGTTCAACTGCAACTCTCCGTTCACGCTCGTGCTGCGACCATCGTTCATGCTCATGCTGTGATTGGTGTTCACCACGATGGCGGTATCGATATACTGCGTGTACTCCTTCAACGGATCCGTCATGTACAAATAAGGATTCGCATTGAACGTCACGGAAGAATTATCGCTATGTCCATCGTTCTCGGAATAAGAGAAAGAGGGACGGAAGATGATGTTCGTCATCGTATCCGGCGACCACTCCATGTAATAGTTCGTATTGAAATTGGTGCTGCGCGCATAACTCTGATTGTTGCGATTGGCATAAGAGGTCGTCGTGGCACTATAGAAACTCTCGCTGTTCACCAAAGACCACGTATCCGTGTTCGTATGGTCGATACGCACATTACCGTTGATGCTGAACCTGCCGTTCTCCGTCTCCTTCTTACCATTCTCATAGTTGAAGTTGAAACCCGCATTCTTGCGTGCCAACAGACCGTTGCTGTTGCCACGTCCCCAAGAACCGCCGCCACCGAAGCCCTGGTCGTTCACATTGTTCATGGAACCCATGAGCGTCATCTGCGAATGGTCCGTGAAACGGTTCACCATCATCTTCTCATTGTAACGGTTCTCCGTACCCCCGGCAAAGTCGAACTGACCGAACCAACCCTGGTTCATTCCCTTCTTCACCGAAAGATCGAGCACCGTCTCCTCCTCGCCATCCTCGATACCCGTGACGCGAGCCAAGTCACTCTTCTGGTCGTAAGCCTTCAGTTTCTCAATCATATTGGTCGGTATGTTCTTCATAGCCAACTGCGTATCGTCCTTGAAGAACTCCTTACCGTTCATCATAATCTTCTTCACCTCCTTGCCATTGATCTTGATGGTACCATCCTCACTCACCTCGGCACCCGGAAGTTTCTTCACCAACGCCTCCAGCGTGGACCCCTCCGGCACACGAAACGAAGCAGCATTGTACTGGAAGGTATCCCCCTTCATCTCCACCATCGCCCGGCGCGCCGTCACCTCGGCACCCTTCAGCATCACCGCATCCTCCTGCAAAGAAATGGTACCCACATCCAGCGTAGAAGGTTTGCTCTTGAAAGAGATACTCTTATACGTAGTCTTGTACCCCACGAACGAGGTCTTAATAATGTAATTTCCCGCACTCGCCTTGAGAGAAAACTTACCCTCGGCATCGGTCACATTGCCCATCACAAAGCTACTATCCGCCTTCAACAACTGAACGGTGGCCTGCATCACCGCCTCCTTGGAGTCGGCATCCTGCACCAAACCGGAAATAGTAACCTTCTGTGCTACCACCGACAGGCACAACCCCAGGAGTACACACAACAGCGTAATTCTTTTCATCTATTTTTTGTTAACTTGTTTATCATTTTCATTATCCACCGTGCCCCCTTACACAAGAAGCAGCACGACTTTTGGATGCAAAAATCCCCCGAAAGTTTAACGAGAGACCCGTATATTTGCCCATAAGTAGCAAAAAACGTACAAAAGTACAACATTATTCTCATAAATATCGTATCTTTGTCAGCAAATTGAGATTTTAGCATAGAAATAATAGCAAAAGACAAGAATAATGAGCAAACAAAAAATAATCGTCTCACGAAATCCGGAACAATGCATCACGGAAGCACTCTCCGCATGCAGCTACGACAAACTTTTCGTCCTAACCGATGAAGTGACCCACCAACTGTGCTGGCCGGTGGTGGAAAACGTGCCGGCGCTGAAGGGGGCTATACATATTATAATAGGGGCTACCGACACCCACAAGACTCTGGAAACGCTCGCTGATGTATGGACCCAAATGGGCAACCACGGCGGCACCCGACACTCCCTGATGATCAATCTAGGCGGTGGCATGGTGACTGACTTGGGCGGTTTCGCGGCGTCAACCTTTAAGCGCGGCATCCCCTACATCAACATCCCCACCACCCTCCTCTCCATGGTCGATGCAGCGGTGGGCGGCAAGACGGGCATCAACTTCAACGGACTGAAGAACGAAATCGGTGTGTTCCGCGCAGCGGAGTGCGTGATACTCAACACGGTGTTCCTGCGCACACTGGACCAAGAGAACATCCTCTCCGGATATGCCGAGATGCTGAAACATGGGTTGATATCCAACGAACCGACTTGGAAACAACTCATCGCCTTCGACCTGCAAAACGTGGATTACGAGAAGTTGCAGGATATGGTGGTGGAGAATGTAAAGGTGAAGGAGCAGATTGTGGAACAAGACCCGCTCGAAAAGGGCATCCGCAAGGCACTCAATCTGGGACACACCGTGGGACACGCTTTCGAGAGCTTGATGCTGGAGGAGAATCGTCCCCGACTGCACGGTTTCGCTGTGGCATGGGGTATGATTTGCGAACTGTATCTGAGCAGCTTACGCACGGGATTCCCGAAGGATAAGTTGCAACAAACCGTCTATTTCATCAAAGAGAACTACGGCGCCTTCACCTTCACCTGCAAGGAATACGAGCGTTTGTATGAGTTCATGACCCACGACAAGAAGAACAGCGGTGGGCACATCAACTTCACCCTGCTGGGCGGCATCGGCGACATACGCATCAACCAAACCGCCACCCGCGAAGAGATTTACGAAATCCTTGACTTCTACCGCGAGTGCATGGGGCTCTCCTAAAACCGAAACCATAAACCTAACAAAATGATAAGAAAAGCTATTCTGACAATACTCGCCGCTTGCACCTTGGTAGGCGCGAGTGCAAAAGTGAAAATGAGCGGCAACCCGATACTATCGGGATTCCACGCCGACCCGGAGGTGATGTACTCCGAAAATACCGGTAAGTTCTACATCTACTCCACCACCGACGGCACACCGGGATGGGGCGGATACTACTTCCACGTGTTCTCCAGCAACGACCTTACCGATTGGAAGGACGAAGGTATCATGCTGGATGTCAAATACAATCAGGTCACTTGGGGACAAGGCAACGCTTGGGCTCCCTGCATCATAGAGAAGAAGATGGCGGACGGTAGTTACAAATACTACTTCTACTTCAGCGCCGAGGCGGGACACGGAAAGGCTATCGGTGTGGCGGTGGCAGACAGTCCTACCGGTCCGTTTGTGGACTTGGGCAAACCGATTGTGGACCATCGTCCCGAAGGACAAACCCACGGACAACAAATCGATGTGGACGTATTCCAAGACCCCGTGAGCAAGAAATACTACCTCTACTGGGGCAACGGATACATGGCCGGTGCCGAACTCAACGATGACATGACCTCCATCAAGGAAGAAACCGTGAAGATTATGACTCCCAAGGGCGGTTCCTTGAAGGACTACGCCTATCGCGAAGCTCCCTACGTCATCTTCCGCAACGGCACCTACTACTTCTTGTGGAGCGTGGACGACACAGGGTCTCCCAACTACCACGTAGCCTACGGCACCTCCAACACACCGCTCGGAGACATCACCGTAGCCAAGGATCCCGTCATACTCATCCAACGCCCCGAAGAGAAAATCTACGGAACCGCACACAACTCCGTGCTCCAACTCCCCGGCAAGGATGAATGGTACTTCGTCTACCACCGCATCAATAAGAACTATATAGACCGCAGTTGCGACCCCGGCATCCACCGCGAGGTTTGCATCGACAAGATGGAATGGAACGAGGACGGCACCATACGACTCGGCATCCCCACCCACGAGGGCGTGGCAGCGGTTAAAGTAAAAAAGAAAAAATAACAAAAAAGACACGTGTATAACGTACTACGCAAATATTTTGGATACGACCGCTTCCGGCCGCTCCAAGAGGAGATAATTCGCCACATCCTATCGGGCAAAGACACGGTTGTGCTGATGCCGACAGGAGGTGGCAAATCTCTTTGTTATCAGATACCTGCACTCATGTTACCGGGGGTCACGATTGTAGTGTCACCTCTCATCTCGCTGATGAAGGACCAGGTGGAAACACTCCGTGCCAACGGCATCCCGGCGGCAGCTCTCAACAGCAACAATAGTGAGGAGGAGAACATGCGCATCAAACTGGCGTGCGTGCAGGGACGTATCAAACTGATTTACATCTCGCCGGAACGATTGATTCTGGAGATGGGATATTGGTTGCAGGAGATTTCGATATCGCTCTTCGCCATCGACGAGGCGCACTGCATCTCCCAGTGGGGACACGACTTCCGCCCGGAGTACACGCAGTTGGCGATTCTCCGAGACACATTCCCTCAGGTGCCGGTGGTGGCGCTGACGGCTACAGCGGACAAAATTACGCGCGAGGATATCGTGAAGCAACTGGGACTGAAGGAACCGAAGGTGTTCATCTCCTCCTTTGACCGCCCCAACCTGAGCCTGGATGTGCAACGAGGATTTCAGAAGAAGGATAAGGACAAGAGTATCATCAAGTTCATCAAGAACCGTCCCGGAGAGTGCGGCATCATCTACTGTCTGAGTCGCAAGAATACGGAGAGCATTTGCGAAGTACTGCTAAAGAACGGAATACAGGCACGCGTCTACCACGCCGGTCTCTCTCCCACCGAGCGCGATTTGGCGCAGGAGGACTTCATCAACGACCGCATACAGGTGGTGTGCGCGACCATCGCCTTCGGTATGGGTATCGACAAGGGAAATGTGCGGTGGGTCATCCACTACAACATGCCGAAGAGTATTGAGAGTTTCTATCAGGAGATTGGTAGAGCGGGACGCGACGGTATGCCGTCGGACACGGTACTCTTCTACAATATAGGCGACATCATCACGCTCAAGAAATTTGCCGAGGACAGCGGACAGCAGGATATGAACATGGAGAAACTGCACCGCATGCAGCAGTATGCCGAGGCGGATATCTGCCGTAGACGCATCTTACTGAGCTATTTCGGGGAGTCGATGGAGAAGGATTGCGGCAACTGCGATGTGTGTCGCAACCCGCCACAACGGTTCGATGGTACGATACTGGTGCAGAAGGCGTTGAGCGCCATCGCACGCGCCAACGAGAAGATAGGCACCCATCAGTTGGTGGATGTGCTGCGAGGCAATTACACCAAGGAGGTCACGGCGCACGGCTTCGACAAGTTGAAGACCTTCGGTGCCGGACGCGATGTGCCGGCACGCGACTGGCAGGACTATCTCTTGCAGATGCTCCAGTTGGGATATTTCGAGATACTGTACAACGAACTGCACCATCTGCACATCACCGAGAGCGGTAAGAATGTGCTCTTTGGAAAACAACGGGCGCTATTGGTCACCATCAACCGCGACAAACAGGTGGAAAAGAAGCATACGCGCAAGAGAACCACAGCTGCCACGGAGGGCGGCATGATTGGGTTTTCGGACAGCGGCGAACCGATGTTCGGCGACGACAAGCGGGGGACACTCGACTTCGCTATGGCGGACAGTCGCAAGGAGTCTCCGGAATTGTTTGAGGCGCTTCGTACACTACGTAAACAGATAGCCGACCAACAGGGCTTCCCGCCCTACGTGGTGTTCTCCGACAAGACGCTGCATCTCATGGCTACTTTTAAACCCATCACCATAGAGCAATTTGGCAGAATCAGCGGTGTGGGAGAATTTAAGTGCGACAAGTACGGAGCGGACTTTACACGCGTGATTCGTCAATTCACACTCCCCAAAGCGGAGGAATAACGAATATTTCGGTGCAAAATGCGTTAAATGGACGATTACCGAACACAACCGATGCATTTTTGTTTTACCTTTGTACTCAGTATGTTTGTAGTGATATAATACATAAAGAAAATATAGATAATTATGAAGAAAATACTTTGCGGAATACTGATGTTGGTGGGGTTGTTCACCCCACACACTGTTTGTGCACAGTCCCTTACACTCAAGGAGGTGTTGACCCAGGTGGCGGAAAACAACCGTTCTCTCGGAGTGAAGAAGCAAGAGAATGCGGCGACCAAGGAGGAATACAAGACGGAAAACAATCTGCCGGAGACCAGCATAGACTACACTCACCAGTGGGGTTCCCGCTCGGAACTGGGGCACGCAACAGAGTTGAACGTGATTCAGGAGTTTGACTTCCCTACGCTCTATGCGCAACGCAACAAGCTGAATAAGTTGCGTGGCGAGGCGCTGGATGCCGAGGCGGGGCAGGTACTCAACGAGATACTCACCACCACCGCTACGCTGTGTGTGGAGGAGGTGTACATCACCCAACTTGTGAATCGCTTGCAGGAGGAGGAGAAGATTATGCAGCAACTTGTGAAACTCTACGAAGACCAACTCAAGAACGGCGATGCCACCATCACCGAGGTGAACGATTTGAGGGTGGAGGCGCAGCAGTTTGCACAGGACTTGATAAAGGCACGTCTCAAACTGAACGACCTGCACTACGAACTCCGCACACTGAACGGAGGTAAGAACTTCCGTAGCACTCCCGGCAACGCCCCGCTCCTGAGCGATTATCCTTTGCTCGAAATCCCCTCGCGCGAGGAATTGAAGAGCGGTTTTGTGGACAACGATGCCCGCGTGATTCTGGCACAAAAGAATCTGGAGGTGGGCAAGAAGGGGGTTAGCATCGCCAAGCAGGGAATTCTGCCACGCTTGGGTGCCGGTTTTCGTCGTACCACTACGTCGGAAAAAGATGTGCCGACCGATGCCTACAACGGTGTTATCGTCAGTGCAGCCCTCCCCATCTTCTCTCAACGCGGCAAGGTGAAGGCGGCACGTTCGGCTCAGCAGACCAACGAATGGGAGTTGGAGGAGGCGCGACTGAATGCAGAACAGGAGTTTGATGCGCTCTACGACAAGTATCTCATACTCAACTCCATGTTCCAGACCAACGGTTCATCGACCAACATACGTGCGCTCTTGGCGGAATCGGAGCAGAAGAACGAAACGGCGTTCAAGGAGGGAGAACTCTCCATGATAGCGTATCTCACCGCCAAGCACGATTTCTTCAATCACTTCTTGAGTGTCATGGAGAAGGAGTATGAGTTGCAGGAGATTAAGATTCAGCTACTCAAGAATCGTCTTTCGCAGATGTAAAGCGTTCTAAAAAAAGCGTTCAAAGATTAAGTTGAATGGTATAATACGTTAAAAAAGCGGTTCTCACACCGCTTTTTTTTATAAATAAACGTAGAGTTCCAAAGAAAAAACTATCTTTGCGCGCATAGTTAACGTTTAAAACCACTACAGTATGTTTGAACAAATACTTTCCTTCTTCCCCGAGACCATGGACGCCACGGAGCGCGGCTATTGGCTCTTGTCTATGGGGGTATCCATCGTCTTTCTCATCCAAATGGTGATGACTTTTGTGGGGATGGATTTCGATGGCGACACCGATTTGGATTTCGATGCATCGGGGTTCCACCTCTTCACGCTGAAGTCACTGGTAAACTTCCTCGTGGGATACGGATGGACGTGTGCATTGCTCTATCAAAGCATCTCCTCGCTGTGGATGCTCAACCTCTTGGGAATCGTTGTGGGATGCTTCCTGGTGTACATCATCTTTGCCGCCATGCGCTTTGTGATGCGGTTTGATGAGGACGGCACCTTCCATGTAAAGGATGCCGTGGGGGCTGTAGGCGACATCTACCTGCGGGTGCCGGGAGAGCGCAGCGGCACGGGAAAGATACAGTTCAGCAAGGACGGCACAACTTATGAGTACGATGCCGTAACCGATGACCACATCCCCCTCGCCACCGGAGACAAGGCACGTATCACCGGGGTGGTGAGCAATTCGGTGGTGGTGGTAGAGCGTGTCATCTAAGATTATACTATTCAAAAAAAACAACAGATATTATGACAGAAGACTCAACCATGATTTTGGTTGCCATCATCGCCGTGGTGATTATCTCGGCTGTGGCAGCCATAGTGAAACGTTACAGACGTTGTCCGTCGGACAAGATTCTCGTAGTTTACGGTAGCACGGGCAAGGGCTCGGCGAAGTGTGTACACGGCGGCGGCACTTTTGTGTGGCCGATTGTACAGGACTATGCGTACATGAGTTTGACCCCCATCAGCATCGATGCCAATCTAACCAATGCGCTGAGTAGACAGAACATACGTGTGGATGTGCCCTGCCGCTTCACGGTGGGTATTTCTACCGATGAGGATAGCATGAAGAATGCTGCGGAGCGTCTGTTGGGACAGAGCAGTGAACAGATTCAAGAGCTCACGCGCGATATCTTGTTCGGTCAGTTGCGTCTGGTGATTGCGACCATGAGTATCGAACAGCTGAATTCCGACCGCGACACCTTCCTGGATGCTATCTCCAAGAATGTGGAGGTGGAGTTGAAAAAAATCGGTTTGCGATTGATCAACGTGAATGTGACCGATATCAAGGATGAATCGGGATACATAGAGGCGCTCGGTAAGGAGGCTGCCGCTAAGGCAATCAACGAGGCCAAGGTGAGCGTGGCGGAGCAGGAGAAGATGGGTGAAATCGGTAAGGCGGAGGCTCTGAAGGAGACGCGTATCCGTACGTCCGAGGCGAATGCTCAGGCGGTAAAGGGTGAAAACGAGGCGAAGGTGGAGATTGCAAATTCCGAGGCGTATCGTCGTGAACGTGAGGCGGAGGCTCAGCGTAAGGCGGTGACGGCGGAGAAGGTGCAGCAGGCGCGTGCCTTGCAGGATGCTTATGCTGCGGAGAAAGAGGCTGAAATGGCTCGCGCGGATCGTGAGCGCAGTACGCAGACGGCGAATGTGATTGTGCCGCAGGAGGTGGAGAAGCAGCGTAAGATTATCGAGGCGGAGGCCATGGCGGAGCAGAAGCGTGTGAATGCCAAGGGTGAAGCGGATGCTATCTTTGCTAAAATGGAGGCTGAAGCGAAGGGTCTCTACGAGGTGTTGACGAAGCAGGCTGCGGGTTATGATAAGATGATCCAGGCTGCGGGTGGCGATGCAACAAAGGCGTATACGTTGTTGTTGCTGGAGAAGTTGCCTGAATTGGTTAAGACGCAGGTGGAGGCTATTAAGGGCATCAATATAGATAAGGTAACGGTTTGGGAGAATGGTTCGGGTAAGGACGGTAAGGGTTCTACGGCTGATTTCTTGAGTGGTCTCATGAAGTCAATCCCGCCGCTCCAGGAACTTTTTGACCAGGCGGGCATGCAGTTGCCTGAGTATTTGGGAAAGAAGGAGGAGCCTCAACC
>CAYSOK010000049.1:0-10695 GCA_964432645.1 uncultured Bacteroidaceae bacterium
GCGGCGCTGGAGGAGATTACGGCGGTGATGATGGAGACGGCTCGCAAGGGCATGTGGAAGGCAAGCAAGGAGCAGCTTTCTACATTGGCGGAACTGCATACGGAGATAGTGAAGGAGCAGGGTGCTTCTTGCTCGGGATTTGTGTGCAACAACACCAAATTGCGCGATTTCATCGCATCAAATGTATCGGCGGCTACGGCACAGCAGTACAATCAGTCCATCGCACAGATTCGTTCGGAGCAGGTGTCTTCTAAGGATGGCATGGTGATGCAGAAGGAGGAGTTGAATGCGGAGCAGGAGACCACCAAGAGTGTAGTGAGCGGTGTCATCGTAGCGGTCATCGTGTTGGCTGCCATCGTAGGATTGCTGGTGCTGTTGAAGCGTCGCAGAAAGAATATGGAATAATGGAAACGCTAATCTTTATAATAATGGTTCTTGTGGTGGTTGGCTTCTCTGTGAAGCTGACCTTCCACAAGCCCATGGCTCTGTGGGCAACTGCCTTGGTGGCAGCTGCCTTCACGGGCGTGAGCCGCTCGTGGGCGGTGGAGCAGTCTAAGGCGCAGATTGCGGATTGGATTGCGGATACCGGGCTTATGGCGGATGTATCGGTGTTGCTGACGGTGGATGTGGCGATGGGCATGGCGTTTTGCTGCATGACGGCGTCGGAGGAGAGTCCTCGAAACCTGGGGGTGCGTCTTTTGCACTTGGTTTTGAAGTTTTTCCCGGGTTTGCTGATTTTTCCGGTGCTCTTTGCTACGTTGGTGTATGCCATCTTCTCTTTTGTGGGGATGGATTTTGATACGGTGGCTTGGGGTGTTGCGGCGCTGGTTTTGGTGTTGCTGCCGGGACTGTCCTATGGCATCCGTTGGGCGTTGCCGGAGAAACCGTTGCGTTTGGAGCTGTTGTTCATGTTGCACGCGCTCATTGCGTTGCTGGGCATTATTGCTACCGTCAACGGTAAAACCGCGGTTTCGGGTACCAATTCTGTCGATATAATCGCACTTTCGGGTGTAATCTTCTTGCTGACAGCCGGCGGTGTTATCGGTTATTTGCTGTTTCTCCGCAGGGAGAGAAAATGGAATAGAAACAAATAAAAAAATAGAAATATATGAACTTTATATCAAACATCCTGTATTGGATTTCCACCGGACTGATGGTGCCGGTTATTGTGTTGTTGATTCTTTTCTTCGTTCGTGCACTGTTGTTGATAGGTGGTTTCTTCGGTCAATATTTGAGTGTGAAGCGTACGCAGGGTCGTTTATCGGCTCCGGTAGCGGCTCTTTCTGCCGATACCATCGAGGATTTTGAGACTTCTATGGCGTCTGTGAAGGGAGGTGCTGTGGTGCGTTACATCCATGAGATTTTGGAGCATCGCGGAGATAAGGCTCGTGTGGATTACTTGGTTTCTCAATACGAAGTGGAGGCGGATCAGCAGTTGGCACTCTCGAAGACGTTGACGAAGATGGGTCCTATTCTTGGATTGATGGGTACGTTGATTCCGATGGGTCCGGCATTGGTGGGTCTATCGAGTGGCGATATTGCATCCATGGCGTACAACATGCAGGTGGCGTTTGCTACGACGGTTGTGGGTATGGTGATTAGTGCCATCGGTTTTGTGACGCAGCAGGCTAAGGAGCGTTGGTTTGTACGTGATTTGTCTACACTGGAGTTTGTGGCGGAAACGGTTACTTCTAAAAGATAAGGTGTATGCGCAGAAGATTATTGAGAAAGCAGGAGGATAGTGATCCGATGAGTGTGGTGAGCAACTTGTTTGATGTTGCGATGGTGTTTGCTGTGGCGCTTATGGTGGCGTTGGTGAGTCGATACAACATGACGGAGATGTTTTCGCAGGAGGATTTCACGATGGTGAAGAATCCGGGTAAGGAGAATATGGAGATTATCACGAAGGAGGGTCAGAAGATTAATAAGTACACTCCATCGGAGGATAAGGAGAGTAGTTCTTCGGATAAGGGAAAGCGCGTGGGTGTTGCGTATGAACTTGAGAACGGCGATATCATTTATGTGCCGGAATAATTATACTTGATTTTTTTCGCGCCCGACAAATTTATTTTTCACGGCGGAGAAAAAATCTTTTGACGGCGGAGAAAAATAAATTCCGCCGCCGCTCGAAAATATTTGCCCGCAACCCCTAATTGCGGGCAATTAATTTTTTGATGGAGGGCACTCCCCCAAACACTCCCTATAATACGCCAAATGCTTCTCCACGACACTGTGCTCGGAATACTCCGCATCCGCTTTTTGCACGGAATGGCGACTCAACGCACGGTAATCCGCCTCGCACAACAAATAATGTATGCCCCGCGCCATGTCCGCACTGTCCTTGTACTGCGCCACATAGCCCGTCTGCTTGTGGTCTATCATCTCCGGAATACCACCGGTGTTGAAACCCACACACGGAGTGCCACACGCCGATGCCTCCGCTATCGTATTGGGGAGATTCTCAAAAAGAGCCGGAGTCACAAACAGGTCGCAGGCACGATACACCGTCGCCATCCTATGCTCATCCGTGACGTAACCCAAGGAATATACCGGAAAAGGTAACATCTTCTCCACCTCCTCGGAACGATTGCCCAGAACCACAAAACCGAGATTGCGGAGGTCTCCATACTCCTTGTGCAATATATTTGCCGCCTCCACCAGGTATTTAAGTCCCTTTCGCTCGTCCGTCACCTTGAGGGATGCGAAGAGCAAAAGACGCATCTCCGGAGCCCCGGGAAGCCCCAACGCACTACGCGCCTCGTTCATGGTAGAGAGCGTCTTCTCGGTATCCTCTGCCCCACCCTTATGATGAAAAATGGAGCTATCAATCGCGTTGTGTATGCAACGGATGGGTTGATTACGAAACAAACTGCTCACCCGCGCACTCTGCTCCAACCATCGGCTGCAAGCGATGAAATGGATGCGGTGCTCCGAGAACAGCCTACGCTTCCACCCGAAAACACGCGCCGAAAGGTCGTGCGGAGAGGGATACTTGAGTTCTTGACACTGCGAACATCCCTCCTCCGTGGTGTAGCGTGTACAATTGGTGGCGTAGTGACAGATGCCCGTACAAGGCCACATGTCGTGCATGGTCCACACCACCGGTTTCCCGGATTCCAATATCTTGCGGATGCCCCGCAGAGAGAGCATCGCCTGATTGACCCAATGCAAGTGTATGATGTCTGCCTCGCGAAACTCCGGGGTTTGAGTGATGTCGCACCCTACCGCTGCTACATCCACACCAAAAAGATTATACCAATGCCATCTATTGGCCATCCACACGATGGTGCGCTCCACCAGGAAATAGCCGAAATAGCGCAGATAAGGTTTGAGAGCCACCACCCGTGGACTCCCCGTCTGAGCCTTCGCCACCAACATCTTGGCGTCCAGTCCTTGGCGGCAGAGCGCCTTTACCAATCGCGATGCCGCAATGGCAGCACCACCCGTTTTCTCTGAGGTATTTACAATAAGGATTTTCATGCACTTGCGTTTTTATCGTTTCTATACAAATTCGTAGAAGATAAGGCCGAAGACGGCGCTGCAGAGCAGCAGGCGGATGGGACTCACCTTGTAACGGTAGCTCGCCACAAATGCCACCACACAGAGCAGTATGCTCACCCAGAAGGTGAGATTGTCTACACGCGCCTGGCCAAAGTTCTCTTCGTTCATCAACAAGAGGGCTGCGGCGGCGATGAGTCCTACGATGGTGGGACGCAGGGCACGGAACACACTTTCCACCTTGTTGTCCTCCTTATGCTTCATTAAATACTTACTAATCATAATCATGAGGATAAACGGGAGCCACACGACGGAGACGGTAGCCAGCACCGAACCGAAGATGCCTGCCCACTCCGGATAACCGGCTTTCACAACGGCGGTGTATCCCACGTAGGTGGCGGCATTGATGCCGATGGGTCCGGGGGTCATCTGACTGATGGCTACCATGTCCGTAAACTCCGCTTTGGTCATCCAGTGGTTCTTCACCACCTCGCTCTGTATGAGGGAGAGCATGGCGTATCCTCCGCCAAAGTTAAAGATGCCTATCTTGCTGAATATCAAAAATAGCTTCAGAAATATCATGATTCTTTATTTTTTATCGTTGGTTACTTGTTTGTTGCAGAAGCGTCCGTAGAGATAGCCTGCCACACAAGCTATTATAATAATGTAGATGGGAGACACATCTAACCCCCAAATGAGCAGGGCGGAGACCACGGGTATCCAGCAGTTGCGCCAGGTGATCTTGGTGTTCTTGGCCATCTTAAAGACGGGCGATGCGATGAGGGCTACCACCACGGGACGGATGCCTTTGAAGGCGTTGATTACGTAGGGGTTGTCTTGATAAGACCGGAAGAAAAATGCCACCAGGAGAATGATGACCAACGAGGGAAGCACTGTCCCCAGGATGGACCACAGTGCCGAGCGCAGTCCGCCCAACTTATACCCCACGTGACTCGCCATGTCGATGGCAAAGATTCCGGGGGTGCTCTGTGCCACCGCCATGATATCGTAGAACTCCTCACGTCCCATCCATTTCTGCTTGTCCACTATCTCCTTTTCCATCAATGGAATCATGGCGTAACCGCCTCCGATGGTGAATCCTCCAATCTTCAAAAACGTAAGAAAGAGTTGTTTATTAAGATTCATATGCTACTGTTCTATCTATTTACGCTGCAAAATTACGAAAAAAACAACATCCGTACACCCTTTTTGGAGAGTTTCTCTAAAAAAAGGGTACAGAGTTGTTGGCTATTAAGTTTATAAATTGTAATTTTGCAACCAAATAAACCCTTACGAAATTTTACGAAAGTATGAACTTTAAACGCACTATTCTGATTACGGGAGGCGCCGGTTTCATCGGCAGCCATGTGGTTCGCTTGTTTGTGAACAAATATCCTGAGTATCATATCATAAATTTGGATAAATTGACGTATGCCGGCAATCTGGCAAACTTGGTCGATATAGAGGATAAACCGAACTATACGTTTGTAAAGGCGGATATCTGCGACTTCGATACCATCTTGAAGTTGATGCAGGATCACCGAATTGACGGTGTTATCCACTTGGCGGCGGAGAGTCATGTGGACCGTTCCATTAAGGATCCGTTTACCTTTGCGCGCACCAATGTGATGGGCACACTGTCGCTCTTGCAGGCTGCCAAGTTGTATTGGGAGTCTCTGCCGGAGAAGTATGAGGGAAAGCGCTTCTATCATATCTCTACGGACGAGGTGTATGGTGCACTGGAGTTGACGCATCCGGAGGGCATTGCGAGTCCGTTCACTACGACGGCTTCCAGTGCGGACCATCATGCGGCGTATGGTGAGGACTTCTTCTTGGAGACCACCAAGTACAATCCGCATTCTCCGTATTCTGCGAGCAAGGCGGGTAGTGACCATTTTGTTCGTGCGTTCCACGACACGTATGGCATGCCGACCATCGTTACGAACTGTTCCAACAACTACGGTCCGTATCAGTTCCCCGAGAAGTTGATTCCACTGTTCATCAACAACATACGTCATCGCAAGCCGTTGCCGGTGTATGGCAAGGGGGAGAATGTGCGTGATTGGCTCTATGTGGTGGATCATGCGCGTGCTATTGATGTGATTTTCCACAACGGTAAGGTGGCGGAGACGTACAATATCGGTGGCTTCAATGAGTGGAAGAACATAGATATCATCAAGGTGGTGATTAAGACGGTGGACCGTTTGTTGGGTCGTCCGGAGGGAGCAGACCTGGATTTGATTACGTATGTGACGGATCGTTTGGGTCATGATGCTCGTTATGCCATCGACTCTCGCAAGTTGCAGGCGGAATTGGGTTGGGAACCTTCGCTCCAATTTGAAGAGGGCATCGAGAAGACGGTTAAGTGGTATCTCGACAATCAGGAGTGGTTGGATAACATCACCTCCGGTGAGTATGAGAAGTATTACGAGAATATGTATAGCCAACGATAATACACATACATATAACAAAAGAAACATCCCCGTTTCGTCTTGACACGAAACGGGGATGTTTTTTAATTTCGAATTTGTGTATCTAATAGACGAATCCTCGCCGAACCACTCCATCGGTGGTATTCATATCCATGTAAATGGAATCTCCTCGATGCAAACCCTGTACCTGCGAAAGCTGCACGGACGCATACTGCGTAAAGCTGTAACTCTCCGGATCGTTGCACGCATTGTGATAAAGCGACAGATACGTGATGCCTTTTCTCGCCTTCGTCACACGCGTGCTGTCCACACGATAACCGAAGTAGTGTACATCTTCCCTACCCAGCACCGTAAAACTCATGTTCAAGTAACGACCGTTGCCGGACATCCACATGCTGCGCGGTGTAACCGGGTCACCTCCCAATGCTGTGGACATCTCCGTGGAATCGCGCAACACCGACACCCGCGTTAAACTGTTGTAGAGCGTTGCACTCGTGCCATCGGTGGTGTACTGAGCCAAGCAACGCACATACGCGTTGGGATACCCCGAGATGGTCTGTTTATCGATGGTGTACACGGAATCATTGTCCGTATGCATCTCGTAGACCATGCCACGGTCGTCGCAATACAGTTCCACCATCTCCGTGAGGATGGCAGGATAACGATAATCGTCGTCATCGCTGCTACAAGCCGTTGCTGCCAACAGAGTGAACAACAACAGCCAACCGCTATTTCGCCACAGCCTTTTCATAGTTAAACAATGGATTCGCGTACATGAGCAATAGTTTTTCGCGCAAGAAAGCCTCGTCCTTGTTGGGCAAAACAATCTTGTCCAACTGACCCCGGAAGTACTTCTCTACCCCCGCTTTCTCCTCTGCCGTATAGTGAGCGGCACGTGCATCGCCTCCCTCCAACAGGTCGGCTGCCACATAGTTCACCGGATAGAGTACATAGTTGGCATGTATCTGTTCATCTATGTGCTGCGCTATCACGCCGAAGATTTCCGTCTTGGGGATATCCTTGTCCAACCCGTCGAGCCATGCATTCAAGCATCCCGGGGTGCGATAAGAGATGCGCCCTTTGTAGCCGAAAATACCCGTTTGCATATTGGCAAGGTCGTCTGCGGGACTCTTCTTAAACCCTTCTATATCACGTTTCTGCTGAAACTCCTGTGCCTTGAGATAATCGCACGGATCGTACTCGTAGGAGATGCTCAGCGGTGTGATGTTCAGGTCCTTGAGACGCTCTATGACATCGCCCTCGCCCCCCATTGCCATCATCTTGAGGATGGACTCTTGTGTGCGGTCGTTGCTATCCTTGGCTCTACCCTCGCGCTGCGCTATCCACACATTCTCCTGTTTCTCGTGGATGGCAAAGTGCATGTAGCGGCTCATGCGAGCACTGCTCAGCAACATCTGTCGCATGGTGGCGGCACGCTGCACTATGAAGGATTTGTTGATACGTACCAACTTCTTAATCCACGGATAGATGAGAAGGTTGTCACCAATGGCAATCTCCACCGTAGTGTCAAACCCCTCATCGGTCAACAGCACCGACAGAAAGGCTGAGTCGAGCACAATATCCCGGTGATTCGAAATAAAAGTATAGTGTTCTCCCGAACGCTGCAATCCGTCCCACTGCATCTCCATGCCGGTGGCACACTTTGCCGCCAACTGCTTGAGAAACTTGTAGCAGAAGGTCTTCTGGAACGCTAGATTGGTGGTACACGCATGCATCTGTTGTGCGATGGCCTCCACCGGAACACCGGGATAGAGGTATGCCAACACCTTGCGGAAACCCTCGTCCGCAAGCAGTTCGTCGTACACGGCGGGGAGTTCCTCGGGGGTGTAGGGACGAATCTCGTCAAATTCAGCCGGGATATTCATAAGCATTTCGTTTAAAGTTTGTCTTCTATGATTTCTGTCATCACATCCTTGATGTCCAAACCTGCCGCACGCACCTGTTGGGGGATGAAGCTGGTGGCGGTCATACCGGGTGTGGTGTTGATTTCGAGTAGATTAATCTTCTCTTCATCGCCTTCTTTGGTGATGATGTAGTCTATGCGGATGATGCCGCGACAACGGAGGATGTCGTAGATGGCGGCGGTTATCTTGCGCACTCTATCGGTGGTGTGCTCGCTCAGACGGGCGGGGGTAATCTCCTCTACCTGACCGTTGTACTTGGCGTCGTAGTCGAAGAATTCGTTGTGGGACACCACTTCGGTTGCGGGCAATACGGTCTTGCCTTTCTTGGTCTTGTAGCAACCTATGGAGATTTCTGTTCCTTTCATCTCGGCTTCAATCATCACCTCGTCGCTCTCCTTCATGGCTACGGCGATGGCTTCGCGCAACTGACTCACCTCTTTCACCTTCGTGACACCGAAACTGGAACCTCCGGCGTTCGGTTTTACAAAGCACGGAAGGCCTATGCGGGAGACGATGTCTTCGTCGGAGGGCAGTGCATCTTCCTTGCGTACCACCATGCTTTCGCTGACGCGTACACCGAAGCCACGCAGATACTGATTCAGGGTGAACTTATTGAATGTCATAGCCTCTACCAGCACATCGCCTGTGGAGTATGGGATGTGGAGCAGGTCGAAATAGCCCTGCAACAGTCCATTCTCGCCCGGGGTGCCGTGGATGGTGATGTAGGCAAAGTCCGGGGTGACCTTGCGGTCGCCTATGCGGAAGGAGAAATCGTTCTTGTCTACCGGAGCTTTCAGCCCCTCTCCTACGTGAGCCTCCCAGACGGTACCGGTGATTTCTACCACATATACCTCAAACTTCTCCTTGTCCAGGAAGGAATCGATGCCTGCTGCACTGCGCAGGGATACACCATGTTCGGAGGAATCACCTCCGGCTACGATTGCTATAATCTTTTTCATTTGAATCTTCTACCTTATATATATATGTATTCTACTTCTATGTCGTCTCTATGCTCGTATGCCCACCGCCTCGGCGTAGTCGCGCCATCGGTTTATGAGGGTGGTCATGTCCTCGGGGAGTTCCGAGGTGAAAAACATCTCCTTGCGGGTGACAGGGTGTACAAAGCCCAGAGTCTTGGCGTGCAGTGCCTGACGGGGGCATATCTGCATGCAGTTGGCTATGAACTGTTTGTACTTGGCTGTGGTGGTGCCGCGGAGTATTTCGTTGCCTCCGTATCGCTCATCGGCAAAGAGTGGATGACCGATGTGTTTCATATGGGCACGTATCTGATGGGTGCGTCCGGTTTCCAGAACACACTTCACAAGGGATACGTATCCAAAGTCCTCCATCACTTCGTAGTGGGTGACGGCGTGCTTGCCTATCTCGGAGTCGGGTGGGAAGACGGCCATCTGCATACGGTCCTTGGGGTGACGGGCTATGTTGCCCTCTATGCGTCCTGTTTTCTCATCGAAACGTCCCCATACGAGTGCGTTATATTCGCGGCGGGTGGTCTTATCAAAGAATTGTTTCCCGAGGTGTGTTTTTGCTTCCGGTGTTTTTGCCACCACCAAGAGTCCGGAGGTGTCTTTGTCGATGCGGTGCACCAGTCCCACACCGGGGTCGTTGGGGTCGTAGGAGGGATTGTCTTTCAGATGCCAGGCGATGGCGTTCACCAGGGTACCGGTATAGTTACCGCATCCGGGGTGCACCACCAGTCCGGCGGGTTTATTGACCACCATCAGGTAGTCGTCTTCGTAAACAATATTCAGGGGGATATCTTCCGGTATGATGTCGTTCTCGTAACGCGGATGGTCCATCATCACGGTTATCACGTCGAGCGGTTTCACCTTGTAATTGCTCTTCACGGGGCGTTCGTTGGCCATGATGAAGCCTGCCTCGGCTGCCTTCTGGATGCGATTGCGCGATACATCGGGCAGTAGGTTGCACAGATATTTGTCTACGCGCATGGGTGACTGTGACTTATCCGCCACCAATCGGTGTCGCTCGTATAAGCCACCCGTCTCCTCGTCCTCGCTTGTCCACTCATCGGATAGGTTGGAATCTTCCGGCAAAATCGTCTCTTCTATTTCCATATTCATAATATATAGCCACTCTCTATTGGAACAAATCGTCTACTCCCTCCGGTTCTTCCACTTCGGTTTCCGTGGATTCCGATGTGCCGCTATGTGTTTCGTAGCGTATGGAGTCCATGTCATCGTATCCGCGCCCTACCAACAGGGTGATGGTGGCTTCGCGGGGCACTCGGTCGCCGTTGTAGAGGGGTTTTCCGCGATAGCGCATGGAGAGCACCCAGTCTTTTTCTCCTTCCACATATTCTATGGGGGTAAGGCGCAGTCCCAGGGCTCTCAACTTCTGTTCTGCGGCACGCAGGGAACAGTTGTTGGCGATGCCGGGGATGGTCACCATGGGGGCGGAGAAGGCGTTGATGGTGAGGAAGACGCAGCGTCCTTGCTTCACCTTGGCACCCGGTTCCGGTGTTTGAGCGATGATGGCTCCGGCGGGCAATTCACGATTGTAGGAGGAGTCGACCACCTCGTAGTCCAGCCCCACTCGTTCCAGGCGATATTCCGCATCGTTTAGTCCTTTTCCCTTGATGTCGGGCACTTCCACCTCTTCGCCGTGGCGTGTGTAGAAATCCACCCACACCTTGGCTCCCCACAGCAGGAGGAGGGCCACCAGGAATATTGCTAAGATATTGCCCCAAAGGATAGGAGCGGTCAGTTTTTTAAAGAAATTGTTCATCTACCCGGATTGAATTTTTATGTAATCGTTGAATTTCGCCTCAAAGGTAAGAAATAAATATAAAAAAAAGAAGTAAA
>CAYSOK010000050.1:0-10636 GCA_964432645.1 uncultured Bacteroidaceae bacterium
ATTTCCATCCTCACATTCGCCCAAGCGTAAAAACGATTATGGGTTAATATCCGCAGTCCGTACACTGTGGATACCCGCCATTCGGAAATGGAGCCGCCCACGAAACGTCCCTACTGGGTGGATGGCTCTCTCGTGGATGGAATGTAAACATCCCTACACTGTGGACGCAATTTGTGAAAAAACGACCATAAAACTCGAAAGAAGGGTAAAAATCCTTGAAAATCCCCCTTCGAAAGTTTAAAAAACAACATTTTTAGCGGAAAACGAAAAAAATATCCTTTATTTGTTTGCACCGTAATTACAAAAGATGTATCTTTGCAACGTATTCCAAGAGAGACTATATCTGGAAGCACCACCGCTCCAATGCGAGCAGTAGAGAATTTGTTAGTGATATTAAGATTAAATAGTTTAGAGCTATGGGAGTAACAGCGAAGAGCCTTCTTCTGTTCTGTTTTGCTTCGTTCTCGGCAGGAAGTGTAGCACAAACGGTTGGTTTGAAGACAAACATCTTGATGGATGCAACCCTAAACGTCAACGCAGGTGTTGAGGTAGGGCTGGCTCCTAAATGGACGCTGGATGTAACGGGACAGCTTAACGCATGGACCCTGTCACATCAACGTCGATGGAAACATTGGTACGTTCAGCCCGAAGCACGTTATTGGTTCTGCGATCGATGGGCAGGGCACTTCTTAGGAGTGCATGTCTTCGGCGGACAATACAACGTGGGCGGCATAGACAACAGTATCAATTTCTTGGGCACCGACTTCTCAAAGTTAAGTGACACCCGTTTTCAGGGGTGGGCAATAGGCGCCGGCGTGGCTTACGGTTACGCATGGAACTTGGGAAAACACTGGAACTTAGAAGCCGAAATTGGAATTGGATATGCTTACACTCGTTTTGATCGCTTCAGCTGCAAAGGCTGCGGACAAAAGATTGAGAACGACAAAGAGCATCACTACGTGGGACCTACAAAGGCAGCACTCAATTTGGTTTATCTATTTTAAAAAGCAATCGGTATGAGAAGAATTATAATTGGTCTCGTAGCCCTAATGGGTACGTTGCTTCCGGCACACGCACAGCAAGTGACCGGAGCTAAAATAGATAGCTGCTCCCTTACCCGTGAGGGAGACAATTTGCGCCTCGATATGGTACTCAACACCGAAGGACTCCGCGCCAAGTCGCAGCAAGCAGTGATCCTCACTCCGGAGATAACCAACGGTACCGACGTGGCACAGCTATCTTCCGTAGGCGTGTACAGCCGCAACCGCTACTATTATTACAAACGTCAGGACGACGATATGATAACCGGCAGCGACGAACGCGTACTACGTAACTATCAGGTGAAAGACACCCTGCACTATTCCTCCAGCATCCCCTACGAATCCTGGATGAACGGATCAACCTTGGTGCTCACACGCAACGAATACGGATGTTGCGGAAGTAGCAATACGACCGAGACAGCCGACATCGCTAACTACTTCGACAGCAAAAGCTTCCTTCCTACCTTATTATATGTAGAACCGGCAGCCGTAGCACAGAAGAATGCCGAACTGGAGGGACGGGCAAATATCCTCTTCGTGGTAAACAAGACGAATATCGACCCCACCTACCGCGACAACACCAACGAATTGCGTAAGATATATGCTGTGCTCGACTCCGTACGAGGCGACCGCGACATCACCGTGACAAGTGTTGCGCTCAAGGGTTTTGCCTCACCCGAGGGAACCTACGCACACAACACCTATCTGGCAACCAATCGTACACTGGCCATTCGCGACTATATAGCCAAACTGTACGACTTCGACAAGAAAACCATCTCCACCGCTAGTGAACCGGAGGATTGGGAAGGTGCAAAAGCCTATATCTCAGCCTCTAAACTGCCGCACAAGGCGGAGATTCTCAAGATTATAAGTACGGTGAGCGATCCCGATGCTCGCGACAACAAGATACGCACCGACTATCCGGAGGAATACAAAACCCTCTTGAACGAATGCTATCCCACGTTGCGCCACACCAACTATCAGGTGAAGTACAACATCCGCTCCTACACCGATGTAGAAGAGATGAAGAAAGTCTTCGCCGAGAATCCGGGTAAGTTGAGTCTCAACGAACTCTACCTGGTGGCACAGAGCTACGGAAAAGACACCAAGGAATACGATAAGGTAATGCAAGCAGCGGCTCTGCTCTATCCCAACGATGAGACAGCTGCTCTGAACGCCGCCAACGCCGCCCTTACCGAGGGCGACCTCACCGAAGCTGCCAACTACCTCTCCAGAGCAGGCAATTCCGCCAAGGCCGACTACACCCGCGGTGTGCTTGCTATAAAGAATGGCGACTTCTCCGGTGCTCGCACCTATCTTAAGAGTGCACAAGCTGCCGGCATCACGGAAGCCACTCCTATACTGGAACTTATAAGTAAATATTGATATAATTGTTTTAGGGTAATTATATTCCGGCATCCCGCTCTTTTCTTTGGCGGGGCGGGGTGCCATTTCTCGAAGAAGAGCATATTTCATAAGGGAATAAAAGAGAATGTGTTATACTGATAAAATAAAAGAATAATATAATAAAGAAAGGATGAGTGGTATGAAAAAGATTATTTTAGCAGGTCTTTCCACAATGCTCCTTGCCGCATGTTCCGACAATGAACTGGTGGAGACTCAGCAAGATGTTGAGCCTGCAGCAACCTCATTTACAAGATATATGACTGTAAGTATCGCTTCCAATGAGGCTAGTAGTACACGTGCCGAGTCAGCTTCAGCAGGCGAGAATAAGGGTATTGAAGCAGAGTATGGTGTAAGTACGCTCGATGATGGAATGGACGATATTATGTTCTATCTGTTCGATAAGGATGGCAACCCGTATGCAGGAACACAGGATGGCGCCAGCGCTGTGACCTATAATTCTGACGCTACACAACGTTATATAGATACTCAGTGGATAGACTCTCTCTCTCTGTATCAGACGAGAAATTATATCGTAAAGTTGAACCTGAAGGACGGTAGCACTCCGGCTCCGGCTAAGATTGTGGCTATCCTCAATGGTACAACTTGTGGGTTAACGGTAGAAAGCGCTACTCCAACTCTGAATCAGTTGCGTAGTACCAAGATTACAACAATTGGTGATGACAAGTATTACAGACCCTACATCAACGATAATGCTTTCTTGATGAGTAATTCTGCTTACGGTGACCCGGAGAACAGTAATGCTCCGATTTATGCACAAGCGATAAGTGAAGGCAACTGTCAGGTGACACCGGAACTTGCTAAACAGAACCCGGTCAACATCTACGTGGAGCGTGTTGTTAGTAAGGTTCAGTTGAAACAGGATACGGAAAAACCGGTATTGCGTACATATCCTCTCACTACGGAATCATCTTACTACACCAAGAAGACTCCTGCTACTGAGGATGCGACGAAGTTTCCGACTGGTTACACTAAAGATGATTATGCTATCGCTCACACAACAGATGGCGACTTTATTACCAACGCTGTCTTGATGAGTGATGGTACGTATAGTGAACCGTTGATTCTTACACTGAACGGATGGAACATCTTCAACACCCTCGAATCCACCACATTGGAGAAGGATATGAGCTCTATGCCTACTAATTGGGCATGGAACAATGCAGCTAAGTTCCGTTCTTATTGGTCCAATACGTCAGAAGATCTCGATGGTAACATCGTAGAAGACAAATTGACTTGGAGTGAGATGAAGGGGAAGAATGCTACAGGTGTATGTTATCCGTTTGAGAATACTCTGACGACGCATACAAAAACAACAGACTTCAACACCAGCATCTTGTTTGCCGGAAAGATTCAGACAGGTAAGTCAACCGATGCAGCCAATGCGAAGGATTTGACTCTCTTCTACTGGCGTAATACATATTACACGAAGGATAATCTGAAGAGCCATTGGGCAGGCCTCTTGGGCTATATCTATACGGATGACGAGGGCAAAACCCCGGTACACGCGGACGATATCAAATTCTTGATAGCTAAAGATGGATATCATGTCTATCCTTACTTGAAGATAACGGATACGCAAAAATTCTATCATAAGGTAGATGGAAAAATTGAACCGTTTAAAGATCAAACGGAGTTGGCAAATGAAGTTGAACAATTGAAATGGGCACAGTACTGGAACGGTGGTAACTGCTATTACTTCACAACAATTAAGCACCCACAGTACGAAAAAGATGACGTAGCTGCTGATGGAACAGCAACCTACTCTGTTACCAATGATCTAGACGGTATCGTACGTAACCACTGGTATCAGATGAGCATCAACACGATTATCGGTCTCGGTACTCCTGTTCCTGTTTCGGACAATCCTTCTGAGGATCCTGAAGTGATAGGTCCCGATCCTGATCCCAATCCTAATCCCGATCCCGAAATTGACCCCGTTCGTCCGGGGGACGACCCTGACAACTATTGGTATCTCGATGTTAAGTGCGTCATTCAGCCTTGGCAGCAGGTAACCAACAATCTGGATATCATCTCTAAGGATGGACAGACCAAATAAACAAAAATCATTCAACGAACAAGAACGATGAGAAGTTTTGCAAACTATATAATAACAGGTAGTATGCTGCTGGCAGCACCGCTGGTGTTGGGTTCTTGCGACAGTGTGATTTACGACGACGAAGGCGACTGCTCAGTGAACTATCAAATACAGTTCATAGACGATATGAACTTGAAGTTCGCCGACGCCTTCAACGAAGAAGTCAACTCCGTGAGCCTCTACGCCTTCGACGACGACGGCACACTCGTCTGGACGAACTCCGAAAGCGGTGACTTTCTGCACCCCTCCGGCAAGAGTTACGCCATGAGCCTCAATGACCTAGACCCCGGTAACTACCACTTGATAGCATGGGCAGGACTCAAGGACAACAACGCCTTCACCATACCCGATATGGTAACCGGCGAGTCCCGGATGACAGACCTCACCTGCACCATGCACCGCACACGCGATGCGCAGAACGTCTACGTGTCGGATCAGAACCTCGACGCGGTGTTCTACGGTGCCACCGACATCACCATTCCCGAAACGAATGAGCCCGGTACGCACACCTTCACCATGAACCTCATAAAGGATACCAACGGCATCAACGTGGTACTCCAGCAGGTGGACGGTGAAGCCATGAACCCCGACGACTACGAATTCGTGATTGAAACCGATAATGCACACATCAACTACGATAACAGTCTGATGACCGGTGAGCAACCCTTCCACTACAGCCCCTGGCTACAGGAAAGCGGAGATGCATCGCTCGGAACCGGAGCCACCTACACCGGAGGCAACGAAACCTATTCCGCCAGCTCCGCAGTAGTAGCCCACCTCTCCATCAGCAGACTGGTGCAGCAAACGAACTGGCGCACCTTCACCCGCCCGACCCTCACCGTCTACAACCGTAGCGAAGGCGAAGTGATACTGAGCGTTCCAATCATAGACTATGCCCTCCTGGTACGTGGTTACTATCCACAGATTACCACCGCACAGGAATATCTAGACAGACAGGACGACTACAACATGACCTTCTTCCTGCGTCATGGCAAGTGGTTGAGTTCCGTAATTGTAATCAATGCATGGAGGATAGTTTTAAATAATGACGACATGTAACGACTAACGAAGAAAGGAGAAAAGAGAATGAATACGTATAAAACGATTGCCGGATTTTTACTCATGGCTTCGTTTGTGTACTGCCTCTTCGGGCATGAAAATACACCCGTGAGCGCTGAGGAGAAAACCGAGCCACTGGAGCTGCCGCTTCCAACAGTCCCCACAAGCCTGGTCACTCCGAGGGACCGTGCCGGATATGTCATGATGCACTTCTGGGATGCGCTCGATGCCACGGATACGGTTCGAAGCTTGAACAAGGATTTTTGGGAACAGAACTTTTCAAATTTCATCTCACTGTTCTCCACCGCCGACAGCGCTGTTCAGCGCCGAGCAGTAGAAAACATGATGCAGCGTATGACCCCGCAACGGGAAGCCTATCGACTCATGGTGCAGACAGCACGTAAGTACCTCTACGAAACGGAATCGCCCGTTCACAACGAGGATTACTACCAAATGGTGCTCGAAGCCGCCGAGGAGGGTCCCGACCTGGGTGCTGCCGAACGCTTGCAGGAGACCACCGAGCTGGGGTGGATAGCCAAAAACCATGTGGGAACAAAGGCTGCCGACTTTGTCTACCGCACAGACGATGGCAAACTCACCTCGCTCATGGAAACCGACGTACAGGACAACCTCCTGTTGTTCTTCTACGATCCCGATTGCAATCACTGCCGCGACGTGGCACAGCAGTTGGCAGAGAGCGAAGAGATGAACGTAAGGATTGCCGAAGGCGACCTACGAGTATTGGCGGTCAACATCTATGGCGACGAAGGACGTAGCCTGGTGCATATCCCGGAAAACTGGATACACGGCGTGGACCTGAGTGGCATAGAGGAACATGAACTTTATATTGTGCGCAGTGCACCTGCAATCTACTTGCTGGATGCCGAGCACAAGGTACTCTTGAAAGACTGTAGGACCGACGAGGTGGAACACCTCCTGGCCACCACAGTATACGAATGACAATATCGTTTGTTTTTATAGTATAATCTTTTGCTTTTGTAGAATGGGTTTACGATTAGTTCAACCATTTATACTTCTCTCGATGGGATGTCACCCGAGGACACTTCGGGCACAGCGGAGCTCTCCGCGGTGACATCCTTTAGAGGGGGCAAAGAGACTACGCCGTAAGAAGAGATGATGAGGAATGTGTTATACATTTACTTTCGAATACAGACATTTAAACATAACTGTTATGAGAAAAATTTTAATGACTGGGTTTGCAGCTTTGTTGCTCGCTGCATGTTCCAGCGAAGATGTTTCTGAGGCTCCTTCCGCACAGCAGGGGGCTGTCGAACAACGCTACATGGCAATCTCTTTGGTTGCAAATGACATCTCAGGTACTCGTGCCGACGATGGTACCGAAGCTTCTACCACGACGACTACGGCTGCAACTACGCTTTCTGACGAGGGCAATAGCTACAAGTATACGGAGGGTTCCGGCGATGAGTACTCTGTATCTACCAACAACATCGTGTTCTTCTTGTTTAAGGATGGCCAGCCTTATCACGAGAAAAACGCTGTGAACGGTACCAACCGTATTACCGATATTTACGATAATCCGGATACTTGGACTCTGGACAACTCTACCAAGCAGATTCTTGCCAACGTAATCATCATCGTTGATGAGCCGGAGGGTGAGGGGCAGCCGAACCAGATTGTCGCTGTCATCAACGACCCGAAGAAGGGTGAGGATTTTGAAGGTTTGACTCTGGACGAGATGCGTGTTAAACTCATCGAGCAGTCTGCTAACTACAGCGGTAGTGCCGACAACTTCGTTATGAGTAACTCTGCATACGCTACCAACGAGAACGGTGGTATACAGTATGTTTACGCATCTGTTGTCTCTCAGGACAACCTGAAGATGACCGAACCGGATGCTGAGGCAAATCCTGTAACCGTATACGTAGAGCGTGTCGTTGCTAAGGTTACTTCCGATGAACAAGGTAAAGAAATTGCTGTCGATGTAGACGGTAAGGCAGGTACCACTCTGCAAATCATCGAACTGGATGACAAGGGTGATCAGAAGTTGACGAACTCCGGTACCATCACGGCTAAGATTTTGGGTTGGAACGTCTTCAACAAGGCTTACAATGCCAACATCGTAAAGAACATCACCGATTACTCTGCCTCTTGGGCATGGAACTCAAGCGAACTCTGTCGTTCTTACTGGGCAAATCCTGTAGGCGACCTCAAGGAGAGTGCTAAGCGTCTTACCTGGGATCAGATGAGAGAAGGTGGTGGTGATTATAATGTATATCCGTTTGAGAGCACCAAGTTTGTGGGCGACGATGTCAACGCTACTTCAGTGATCTTCGCAGCTCAGTTGTTGGAGAACGGTAAACCTGCCGATGTGGCTCGTTGGCGTGGTAACTACTACAGAAGAGCAGCCGTCAAGGCAGCCATCAGTAAGTTCTGGTCAAAGAAGTTGTATAAGAAGGATGAGAACGGTAACTTGGTTTCCATCACTGCTAGCGATATCAAGTTTAAGGTACAGGCCGATGGTTATCACTTGCATGCAATCGTTACCGGCGCATGGTACGACCGCGAGGGTAATCAGTACGAGCAGGACGAACTCGATAGTATCACCAAGGAGAACGGTTACGTTCAGATTTGGCAGAACGGTAAGAGCTACTACTACACCACCATTCAGCACCCGCAGATTTCAGCAGGTAGCGAGGATTGGGTAAACGCATTGGTTCGTAACCACTGGTATCAGATCAGCATTAATACCATCACCGGTCTTGGTACTCCTGTTCCTGTTCCTAACCCCGACCCGAACGACCCGAACTACGATCCTAAGGATCCGTCAAATCCTGTTCCGGAGCCTACCGATCCTAGTGAAGTAGATCCGAACAACCCGAATCCGGACGACCCGGGCGATATCATCAATCCTGATCCGAAACCGGATCCCACCGATCCTGACGATCCGTCATGGAAAGATCCTGATGATCCCGAGAAGGATCCTGATCCTGACAAACCTGTTGATCCTGATAATCCGTATCCTATCGACCCGATTAGACCGGACGATGACGATGAGGACGATGCATGGTTGCTCGATGCCAAGATTGTAATCCAGCCTTGGAGAATCGTTACCAACAGTGCTAACCTCTACTCAAAGGAGAAGACTACGGTTAAGTAGTAGGTAATTAGACATGAATAAAGATATAAACTTTAGATTTTAACTTTTTCCTCCCCGGTGTCGGTGGATGTTGACATCGGGGAGGTTTTCTCATTACAGCGAGATGGAAGTATATATGATTGATTAGACATAAAATTCTTAGAAACAAATGAATAAATTTCTGTTGACGGGTCTTTCGTTGCTCACCTTGGCTGCCTGTACGCACGATATGGACGAATGGCAGGAACCGAACAATGACTCTCAATACAAAACGGTGTATTTGCCTTTACAGTTCGTAACTGCAGGTGAGAATGTTACGCGTTCGGGCGATGCCTCTCAGGAAGGTACGGTTGCGGGTTCAACAGGGGATACCTATAAAACATCCAACAACGACTTGGATCTTTACTTCTTCGATGATAAAGGTACCGACTTCGACTTCCTTAATCAGCAGGGCTTGAATATGCTGGACGAAAAAAATATAGAACTTACCTGGACAAAAGGTGAGAACAATACCTATGTAAGCAATTTTGTGTTGACTCTAAAGATGGATGAGGAGACGGTGCGTCCTACACAGGTGGTGGCGATTCTGAACCATCCTTCAACGCTAGATATAGATAAGCTCGAGGATGAGTCCTTGGATAAGTTGCGCAAGACGGTATTGGAAAATCCGGATGATTATAGCAATGGAAGAACGGAAGGGGGTGCCTACGTGGAGGATATGTTCATGATGTCCAACTCTGTCTACAGCGATGGTACGAATGCTGTGTATGCATCGGCTATAGATTCCGATAATTTTATCGAAGAGGGTACGTATAATTCCATGACCGATGAAGAGCATTTGGCGAAGGCTGTTCCGATTTATCTGGAACGTGTGGTTGCAAAGGTTTCCATGACGTATGGGGCAGAGTCTTTTAACGTCGAAGCGGATGCTTCCGATGGTAACTATTCGGATGGTTCGACGGTGAGTGTGAAGGCTGTTGTAAAGGGATGGAATATGGTTAATAAACTGAATAAGACGTATTTGATAAAGGATATCGACGGTTATAGTGCCAATTGGGCATGGAACAATAGTGATTTGCATCGTTGTTATTGGGCAAAGTATATTCCGGAATACAATCTTGAAGAGCAAACGCTTAAGTTTAAGTCTGATATGATAAACGATGGCGCGAAAGAAGGCAATATATATTATCCTTTTGAGAACACGCTTCCTTCTACGGCGAAGGACAATAACAATCGTGAGGCGAATACGTGTGCGGTCATTACGGCGCAGTTGTGTGATGATGAAGGTGCACCTATAGAACTTTCTTACTGGAACAATACTTTCTATAGCTCCATGGCCGATTTGGAGAAGGCTCTAAAGGAGGGGTTTGCAGATGAAAACTATACCGTGCCCGCTGATGCCGAGATTTATTATCAGATAGTGAAGGAGGAGCCGTATAAGGTGATTCCGTATATCAAGGGTGATTATGCCAATACCAAGGATTTGTTGGGTGAGATTTTGTTGTGGGGTGATGGTTATTGTTACTATTATCAGCCCATTGCTCACTTGAGCACCAGCGGTTTGTATGGCATTGTTCGTAACCATTGGTACAAGTTGACATTGTCCTCTCTGAAGGGTTTGGGTACTCCTATGCCGGTGTATAAGAATATTAAGGTTCCGGTGGTATACCCGGATGCTGTGGATCCTGATAATCCTACGAGTGATGAGTTGGTTACTGAAGATAACCTTGTCATTGACCCGACGCGTCCCGACTATCCTGCGGGTGGCGATTGGAACGTAAAGCTCCAGGTGGATGTCATGCCGTGGCAAAAGGAGAGTTTCGATGTTATCAAATTCTATGGCGGAGAATAGCACATTCCTAAAATATAATGTAAAAAGTTTCCCAAGAGAAAAAA
>CAYSOK010000051.1:0-10479 GCA_964432645.1 uncultured Bacteroidaceae bacterium
GTATATATACTACTCCTTATGTGAGATGAGGTTTAGAAACTCCTCACGCGTTTTTGCCTGTTGGAACGCCCCCGTGAAATCGCTCGTTGTGGTAATGGAATTCTGCTTCTCCACCCCCCGCATCTGCATACACATGTGGCGCGCCTCCACCACCACCATCACACCCAGTGGTTGCAACGCATTCTGGATACACTCCTTAATCTGCAGCGTCATACGCTCCTGCACCTGCAAACGATGCGAGAAAATATCCACCACACGCGCAATCTTGCTCAACCCCGTGATGTAACCGTTCGGGATGTACGCCACATGCACCTTGCCGTAGAACGGCAACATATGATGCTCGCACAACGAGAAGAAATCTATATCCTTCACAATCACCATGTGACGATAATCCTCCTTAAACTTAGCCGACAAGAGCACCTCCTCCGGATTCATGAAATATCCGCGCGTCAAGGTCTGCATCGCCTTTGCTACACGCTCCGGCGTCTTCACCAAACCTTCACGCTCGGCGTCCTCGCCCAAAAGCGTGATAATCTCCTTGTAGTGTTCCTGCAATGCTTCCAGTCCCTCTCTGAATTCCTGCGGCTGTTCCATAACATTCCTTATACTTAATTATTTACGAGGCACCACCACCGTACATTTCACTATGGTAGCCTCTCTAAAACTTTTCACTCCCATCATACTCCTCTTCATGGCCTGCGCCTCTGCTATCGTGCGGTAGTTACCCACCTGACACACCCAACGAGAACGCACAAAAGAGCTGTATACGTTTTCTCCCGGATACTGACTACGCACCATGTCTGCCATACGTTCCGCCTCACGCTTTCCGCTACCATCGCCACTGCCCGCATAGACCTGCACACGGTATCCCGTCACCTTCACCAAGTCGCGTGAAGAGTAGACGCGCGTTGTGTCGGTACGTTGCGTCGTCGTTGTCTTCGTCGATGCACTCTTCGTCGGTCGTGCCGTAGGTGTTGTAGAGTTGCTGCGCGCATTCACCAGTTCGGTAATCTTACTACTCTGATGCAGACGCACACTCCCTTCCCCCACGTTTTCGCTTTCCAGATGCGACGTAAACGTCTGTGCATGCAGCACGATGGCACAGCACCAAAGGAGTAAACAAGATAGGATTCTCATATTGTTTGTTACTGATTTATAAATAAAAAGGGCAGAAAGCGCAGCACCACAGCCACGCCCTCGCCCGTTTTTTCGTGTAGGGATTATGCCTTCCAAGCATCGATGATGCCCTTGAAGTCGGCAACCTTCAGAGCGGCACCGCCAATCAAGCCACCGTCAACATCCGGCTTAGCGAAGATCTCCTTAGCGTTGCTAGGCTTGCAAGAACCACCATACAGGATGGAAACGTTCTCGGCAGCAGCTGCGCCAAACTTCTCAGCGATGGTCTGACGGATGAATGCGTGCATCTCCTCAGCCTGATCGGAAGTAGCGGTCTTACCGGTACCGATAGCCCAAACCGGCTCGTAAGCCAGGATGATGTTAGAGAACTGCTCGGCAGTAAGATCGAAGAGAGAACCCTCCAACTGAGCCTTTACCACCTCGTTCTGCTTGTTAGCCTCGCGCTCAGCCAAAACCTCGCCGATGCAGAAGATAACCTTCAAACCGTTCTCGAGAGCCAAGTTCACCTTCTCCTTCAGGATCTCGGCAGTCTCACCGTAGTAAGCACGACGCTCGGAGTGACCCAAGATAACGTACTGAGCACCGGTAGACTTAACCATCTCTGCAGACACCTCACCGGTGTAAGCACCCTTCACCTTGTCGGCGCAGTTCTCGGCACCCAGACCGATAACGGTACCCTCCACGATGCCGGCTACAGGAGCCAAGTGGATGAAAGGAGTACAGATTACTACGTCACACTGAGGCCGGTCAGCTGCCAAAGCCTCCTTCAATTCCGTTGCCAAGGCAACACCTTCTTGCAGGTTCATGTTCATTTTCCAGTTACCTGCTACAATTTTCTTTCTCATTTTTATTTGCTTTAAGCGATTTAGTATTTTTGTTTTATGTCTTAATCTCTTGTAAATGAAGTGTCCTACCACTATGCGGTCTGTCAGCACCAAGCAGAGGATGGGGAGGATGTACCACAGCAGTATGCGCATGGCCTTCTGCGAGGGGGATATCTCGTTGAGTTGTCCCAAGGGGAGTGTCTCCAGCGGTCCGCTCAATGTTGCCTCTTCGGGGAGGTTCCAGGCACTCCACTTTCCATAGATGGTACCGTTCTTAATCAGCACCAACCCCGGATTGCTGCGCACCATGGTCTTGAGCATCACATCGTCTGCAAAACAGAAGGGGTAGTCGGCACCCGTCACATCCTTCCAGGCTTCCAGAGCTTGTCCTTGGGTGGAGGTCACGCAGTAGAAGGAGTATCCGTAGTCGATACAATATTCATAGAGCGTGTTGATGGGGTCCGCCAACGCATCGTCTGCTTCCGAGAGATAGGGGGCAATCAACAAGAAGGTGTATCCGCTGTCTGCCAACACCTCATCGGTAATGTCCTCGCCGTCCTCCTCGCGTTGTAACGCAAAGTCCTGAATGGCAGGCACTGCCCCCTCCTTTATCAGTTTCGTCTCGCTGTCCACGAAGTGCCACGTGGTATCCTCCGGGTAGTCATCGAGCGTAAACGTTTGCTGCTTTCCGTCCTTCTCCAGTGTGAAAACCGTTTCAAACTCCGGTGCTTCTGCACCCTCCGGCAACTGCATCGCCTGCGGTATGTTCACTCCCACTCTGTAAGGACGGAAGTCAAAGAACGGCAGGTTTATCAGGTTCAAGATGGAGAATATCAAAATGAAGAACACCGAGTACAGGGTCACCACCCACGCATGACGAATCATCAAGAATCGGAACACCTTGCGGAAATTGCGCCGTAGGAAGATGACGGCTGCTACGAGTAGCACATTCTTTTCGAACGTTTGCCAATTGGTGAGCACCAGTGCATCGCCGAAACATCCGCAGTCCTTCACCGGATTGTAGAGCGCCAAGTAGAGCGTCAATGGTGTCATAACCAGGAGCATCAGTCCTGCCATGAGCAGGGACAAACGACGGTGTATGCCCAGAAACAGAAACACGCCGATGCAGAATTCCACTCCCGAAAGGAGTACCGCGAACGTTACAAGAAAGGGTAGAGGCACCTCCAACGAGATGTGAAATCCCGTAAGATACTCCTGCAACTTAATCACCGTTCCCATAGGGTCCACCGCTTTGACAAAACCGGAGAACAAGAAGGTCAGTGCAACGGCGAATCTCAGAATCGTCACCGCAGTCAGGAGGAACCTATATCGCAGTCTACTCTTCAAAACTCAATTTTATCAATCCGAATACGGAGTAGTTCATCATGTCCATGTAATTGGCATCGATACCCTCGCTCACCAGTGTGTTGCCGTGGAGGGCTTCTATCTCCTTGGTTCGGTATATCTTCATAAGAATCAAATCCGTATAGGAACTTACGCGCATGTTGCGCCAGGCTTCATCGTAGTCGTGGTTCTTGCGGAGCATGAGTTGCAGAGAGGCTTGGGCGTGTTTGTCGTAGAGTGCCAATGCCTCTTCGGGCGTCATGTCGCAGGTGTCGGCGTAGCCGCATTCCAGTTGTATGAGCCCCACGATGCTATAGTTGACTATGGCGATAAACTCGGAGCGAATGCCTTCGTCCACGAGTGCCACCCCTTTGGTTTCCAACGAGCGGATACGTTTTGCTTTAATCAGTATCTGGTCGGTGAGGGAGGTGGGACGCATGATGCGCCACGCTGCGCCGTAGTCGTGCAGTTTCTTAGAGAACAGTTCTCGGCACTCTGCCATGACCGCTTCGAATTGTTCTTTTGTATCTGTAACAGCTGTTTTCATCTTCGTTCTTGAAATTGCCGACAAAGGTACAATTTTTCAGTGATATAACAAAGCATACGGGTACAAAAAACGAGCCCACCTCCGTAAAGGTAGACTCGTTTTATGATGGATGCAAATTTTTAATTCAATTTCAGCACCTGACCCGGACGCAACTTAGAGGAGCCGGACAAGTGGTTGGCGCGCATAATAGCATTGACGCTCACGCCCTTCTTGCGAGCGATGGAGTAGAGGGATTCACCCTTCTTCACCTTGTGGTAACTACCGCCACGACTGCGACCGCGAGTAGCGGATGAGGAGCCACGCTCGGAACTCTTAGATACCGTAACCTCCTGACGCTCACCGCTACGACTGTTTACAGCCACGGAACCGCCCTTGGAACGGAAGAGGTATTCATCGCAGGTGACATCTTGATTCGGGAAGTCGAACAAGAGAGCCGGGTTGATGGCTTCGCCCAAAATTCGGGTTTCGAAGTGTAGGTGAGAACCTGTGGAACGTCCGGTGTTACCGCCCAATCCGATGGGTTCGCCTGCCTTTACCTCCTGGTTCGGTCGAACCAAGTGCTTGGAGAGGTGACCGTAGATGGTCTCCAAACCGTTGTTATGACGGATTACCACATAGTTGCCGTAACCCTTTCCTTCGAAGTCCACGATACGAACGCGACCGTCGAAGGCGGAAACGATGGTGTCACCTATATAAACTTTGATATCCAATCCCTTATGCATACGACCGAAGCTCGCGCGATAACCGTAATTGGAGGTTACCAATCGGCTGGGGGTAGGCATACAGAAATTACGCATGTCGATTCTGAAGGAGTCCGGAGCCGCTACACTGTACTTGTGTGCGTAACGGTTGTTCCAATCCGGATAGATGGAAGCTGCATAGTTGCGGGCTTCTACTTGAATAACGCGTTGCAGGGCAACGGAATCTACTGCTTTCATCCTACGATCCGTAGGAGCCTGACTTGCAATCAGGTCTTGTGCCGAGACCGAGGCGGAGAACAAGAGACCTACCGCCAAGATGACACGTTTTACTTTCTTCAACTGCATCATTTATTTCTTTTTTTTATGCAAGCTGACATTCGTTTGCGGCATTTACGAACAGCTCTCTGTCTGCCCCACACGAATACCCGCTCAAGCCTTTTTTATCTTAATAGATTAAGGGTTTAACATTAAATCGATGTCGTCTCATCTTAAATAAGACTCTGCAAATATAGAAAAAAGAAAGCAATAAACCAAGAAAAACTGCATATTTTTGCCCTTTTTGTGTACAAATTTCTACGAATAGACCATTTTTCCGTACGATTTGTTGGTAAAATGCGTAATTTTTATCGGAGTTTAAAGTATCCCAATATATATCGTTTTAGTTGACGAAAATATACCTTGCGGAGGGATTCATGAGAAAACGAATTAAGAGATGGCCGACCAATTGATATGTGTCTTGCGCAACAATCGGAGTTGTTCCCACAACAGGCTGTTTGCCGGGTTGCTATACGTGGGGTCTGCTTTGAGGATGGCGCTCGCCGCGTCACGTGCTTGTTGCAGGATGGCACCGTCGCGTGCCAAATTGGCGATGCGAAATTCAAAGGCAACGCCGCTCTGCTGTGTGCCCTCCAGGTCGCCGGGACCACGGAGCTTGAGGTCTTCTTCGGCTATTTCGAATCCGTCGGTGCTGCATACCATTATATTAATACGCTTGCGAGTGGTCTCGCTCAATTTGAATCCCGTCACCAGGATACAATAAGACTGGTCGGCACCACGTCCCACACGTCCTCGCAACTGATGGAGTTGGGAGAGACCGAAACGGTCGGCGTTTTCGATAATCATCACAGAGGCATTGGGCACATTTACTCCCACCTCAATGACCGTTGTCGCCACGAGAATTTGCGTTTCGCCCTTCACAAAGCGCTGCATCTCGGCATCCTTTTCCGCAGGTTTCATCTTGCCGTGTACCTTGCTCACGGCATACTCCGGGAACACCTCACACACCTGTTGATACCCCATTTCCAGGTTCTTAAGGTCTATTTTCTCACTCTCCTGTATCAGCGGATAGACGATGTACACCTGTCGTCCTTGCTCTATCTGTTGACGGATGGAACTGTTGAGTCCGGCACGTTTGCTCTCGTAGCAATGGAGCGTCTTGACGGGTTTGCGTCCGGGCGGAAGTTCGTCGATGATGGAGACATCGAGGTCGCCGTAGAGAGTCATGGCGAGGGTACGGGGGATAGGGGTGGCGGTCATCACCAGCACGTGGGGCGGGGTGGTGTTCTTGCTCCAGAGTTTGGCGCGCTGTTCCACGCCGAAACGATGTTGCTCGTCTATCACCACAAATCCCAGGTTCAAGAAGTGTACCGTGTCCTCGAATACGGCGTGTGTACCCACCAGTATCTGTACGGAACCGTCTGCCAGTCCCTTGAGCACCTCGGCACGGCGCTTGCCTTTTACTTGACCGGTGAGGAGTTGTACATGGATGCTCATCCCCTCCAAAAACTGTGCTATGGTGGCCACATGTTGCTCGGCCAGTATCTCGGTGGGTGCCACCAGACATGCCTGACAACCGTTGTCCAGTGCCAGCAGCATGCACATGAGTGCCACCAGTGTCTTGCCGCTTCCTACATCGCCTTGCAACAAACGGTTCATCTGTTTTCCGCTTCCCATATCGGTGCGTATCTCTTTGATTACTCGTTTCTGAGCGTTGGTGAGCGGGAAGGGGAGATGGTGGTTGTAGAACTCCATGAAGTGCTCTCCCACTTTGCGGAAGGGGATGCCGCAGAACTTCATCAAGCGGTCGTGGGCGTAGCGCAGTATGTTGAGTTGCACAAAGAAGAGTTCCTCGAATTTCAGCCGATATTGTGCCCGTTGCAGCGAGGCCATATCTGCCGGATGATGCACTGTCTTCATCGCCTCCGGCAGCGGCATCAGCTTGTGCGCCTGGAGCAGGGCGGGGGTGAGTGTCTCCTCCAACTTGCCGTCCAATATCTCCAGAAGTTTTTGGATGAGTTTGAAAATTGTATTGGATGTCAGTCCGTTACGCTTCATCTTGTCGGAGGTGTTGTAGTAGGGCTGCAGTCCCATGCCGCTCAACTGCATCGATGTCACCTCGTCTATGTCCGGGTGAGGGATGTTGAACCTACTATTAAATAAGGTGGGTTTGCCGAAGACGATGTACTCGGTATGCTCCTTGTACTTGCCCCGCACAAAGCGCAATCCTTGAAACCACACCAAGTCCACCACCGAAGTGCCGTCCGTGAAGTGTGCCACCAGTCGTTTCTTGTATCCCTCTCCCTCTTCGGAGAAACTCAAGATATGACCGCGCAACTGCACGTAGGGCATGTCGGGAGTCAACTCTATCGCCCGGTAGATGCGACTACGGTCTATGTACTTATAGGGGAAGTAGTAGAGCAAGTCGCGGTAGGTGGATACCGAAATCTCCGCGTTCAACATTCCGGCGCGGTTCGGTCCCACTCCCGGCAGGTACTGTAGTTCGGTAGACAAGATATCGGCTACATCCATTTATTTACAGAGTATTTCCGCCACCTTCAGGTCGAAGGGGGTGGTTATTTTGATGTTTTCACGATTGCCGGGTACCAGAGCAACGGGTATTCCCATGTGCTCCACCACCGAGGCATCGTCCGTGAAAGCATCGGTATAGGGCTGATTGTATGCTCGCTTAAGGAGCGATACGGTGAAGGTTTGCGGAGTCTGCACCAGGCGATATGACGAGCGATCTACGGTCTCGCTAGCTCCCTCGTTGAGCAGACGACGCACCGTCTCTACCACGGGAATCACCGGAACCACGGCTCCACAACGGCGTGCTTCCGTGAAGCAGGTGGTGAGCACTTCCGTGGAGACGAAGGGGCGTACACCATCGTGTACTCCCACCACGGCATCCTCCGGAGCGTCATCGGGCACCATCGCCAATCCGTTGCGCACGGAATGGAAACGGGTCTCGCCGCCGTTAGCTATTATATAAGGTACGCGAAAGTCATACTTTTCGCACAGTTCTTTCCAGTATGCTTGGTGGTCCTTGGGGAGTACCAAGATGATGCGCATCTCCTCATCGAAGCGATGAAAGCACTCCAATGTATGCATCAAGATGGGTTTGCCCCCCACCACGAGGAACTGTTTGGGACAGTCCGCCCCCATGCGCAATCCCTTGCCACCGGCGACAATAATCACATAGTTCGTTGCGTTCTGCATTCCTCCTTTATTGCGGCAACAACAACATACCTTGTGCAATGACACGTGCAATCTCTTTGCCGCGCAGTCTCTCCACCAGTGTCAAACCGAAGGCATTGGCAGCAGCCGGGCCCTTACCGGTGATGAACGGTCCATCCTCCTGTACCATTTCGCCGGTTGTCTCAGCCCCCTTCAACTCCGGTTCTATACCCGGATAACAGGTGGCCTTGCGACCCTCCAGCAGTCCCATGCGACCGAACACCAACGGTGCGGCACAGATGGCTGCCAGCATGCCGCCCTTCTCGTACTGCTTCTGAATCACTTCGCGCAGTCCTACATGGTCCGCCAAGTTGGTAGCGCCGGGCAGTCCACCCGGCAGAATCAGCAGGTCGGCACCGGTAGCATCCAGGTTCTCAAACAGTAAATCTGCTGTCACGGGGATGCCGTGAGCACCCATCACCACGCTCTTTCCGGTAACGGAAACGGTCTGCACGTTCACTTTTGCACGGCGCAGAATATCTATCACTGCCAAGGCTTCAATCTCTTCGAAACCGTCGGCCAAAAAAGAATATACTTCCATCTTCTTTATCTATTTTATTGCAAACAAGCCAAATAACGCTGTATGGTCTCTTCGAGTCCGTAGTACAGGGCATCGCAGATGAGTGCGTGACCGATGCTTACCTCTGCCAACCAGGGTATCTGTTGTTTCAGATAGGCCAGGTTTTCGAGACTCAGGTCGTGTCCCGCATTTACGCCCAGTCCCAGATTGCGTGCCACGGTAGCTGCCTGAACAAACGGAGCCACGGCATCGGCAGGCGATTTGGAGTAGTTGCCGGCGTAGGGTTCGGTGTAGAGTTCCACGCGGTCGGCACCTGCCTTCGCAGCGTATTCCACCATCTCGGGGTCTGTACCTACGAAGATGGAGGTGCGGATGCCTGCTTCGCGGAAGCGGGCTACGATGTCGGTCAGGAATTCAAGGTTGGTCTTGGTATCCCATCCGCTGTTGGAGGTGATTTGTCCGGGTTTGTCGGGGACGAGTGTCACCTGAGCGGGGCGTACGGAGATTACGAGGTCTATGAAGGAGTCGCAGGGGTATCCTTCTATGTTGAACTCGGTGGTCAACTCGGGTTTCAAGTCGAGTACATCCTGATAACGGATGTGTCTCTCATCGGGTCTAGGGTGTACGGTGATGCCTTGTGCACCGAAACGTTCGCAGTCCAATGCCACCTTCAGTACATTGGGGTTATCCCCTCCGCGTGCATTGCGCAGAGTGGCAATCTTATTGATATTTACGCTTAATTTTGTCATCTTTACCTATATTTTTTCTTCTTAGAACGCAAAGTTACGGAAAAAGACGTAAATTTGCCATCGAAAAGGGTATAAAAAGATTCAAAAACCCTTATTTCTTTAAAAGGAGGAAACGAATGGACAGGAAGAAAATGAAATTTGCCATCTTTGGAAACCATTATCAGGCTCGCAAGTCGGTTTCCATCATGAAGCTTTTGAATCTCTTGAAGGAGATGGAAGCGGAGGTATATATAGATAAGGAGTTCTATGAGTATTTGGTGGATGAGTTTAAGTTGACGATTCCGCATTCGGGTTTGATTGTGGACAACAACTTTGAGGCGGACTTTGTGCTGAGTATGGGGGGTGACGGTACCTTCCTGAAGGCGGCGGGTCGTGTGGGAGACAAGCATATTCCCATCATTGGTATCAACATGGGGCGTTTGGGTTTCCTGGCGGATGTGTCGGCGAGTGAGATAGAGTCGTCTATTCATGCGATTTATCGGGGGGACTATGCGGTGGAGGAGCGCAGTGTACTTCAGATTGAGAGTGATGGCATGAATATTAACAGTTATCCGTTTGCGTTGAATGAGATAGCGGTGTTAAAGCGTGACAATTCTTCCATGATTAGCATTCATGCTTGGATTAACGGTGAGTTTCTCACGGTGTATCAGGCGGATGGTTTGATTATTTGTACGCCTACGGGTAGTACGGGTTATTCGTTGAGTGTAGGAGGTCCGATTATTGTGCCTACGTCGCACAGCATAGGTATCACGCCGATTGCGCCGCACAGTCTCAACATGCGTCCGTTGATTATGAGTGATGATGCTGTGATTACGTTGAAGGTGGCGAGTCGCAGTCACAATTATCTTTTGGCGATTGATGGTCGCAACAATACGTGTAAGGAGGATACGACGTTGACCATTCGTCGTGCGAACTATCGTATTGCAGTGGTGAAGCGGAAGCAGCAGAGTTTCTTCTCTACGCTTCGTCAGAAATTGATGTGGGGGGCGGATGTGAGGGAGTAAGCGTCCTCCGGACTCCGTCCGGCGAAAACATCCAAGAGCGATTATCCACAGTGTAGGGACGTTTCGTGGAACGTCCTCAAAAAACCGGCTCGTGAAACATCCCGAAGGGTGAAAACATCCACGAAAAAATCACGGTGTAA
>CAYSOK010000052.1:0-10462 GCA_964432645.1 uncultured Bacteroidaceae bacterium
GTGGATACCACAAAAAAAGGGACGCTCCACAAAGAACGTCCCTATACTATGAATAAAAAAACTCTTTTTACAGATTAAATCTATACGTACCACCCGCCATAATCCAAATACCGGGCTGCGGTACATTTCCGTAATCGTAATAATGCGCATCCAAAATATTGTTGCCGGAAACATACAACGTGTATGTCGGAGCCGTCCACTGAACCTTGAGATCCAACACACCATAAGGCTTATAACCCTTCAACGTACCCGTAGACTTATGATCCGTATAAACAATATAACTACCCATACGATCCTGCCAACGGAAATCCCAGGAAGCACTCAAACGAGAGAAAATGCCATGCGTCAAGGAAACCGTAAACTTGTGACGCAAATACTCCAAAGCATAGTTGCTCTTGTAAATCTCTACATCATCCTTACGATCCTGATACATATACGTATAACCCACCGTCAACTTGCGAAGCAGAGAGTTCTCTCCCAGGAACGCCGGGAAATCCACCTCGGCCTTACCCTCGATACCATAGTTGTTCAAACGGAAATTGGTGGAATGATACACATCGTCCGCCGTGTACATCACCCAGTCTATCATGTCACTACCACGATGATAGAAACCCTGAACCGTGGCACTGAAGCCGTTGGTGAAGTAACGAGAACCCACCATGAAACTCTGCGTCACCTCAGGCTTCAAACCGGAGTTCGCCTCGTGTGTGGCCGTCTTATAATAGAGATCGGTGAAGGTAGGCATGCGGAAAGCCTTGTTCCAACTGGCATACAAACGCCAGGAACGACCCGGACGGTAAGAAAGGTCCACCCCCGGATACCAACGGAACTTGCTGTCAAGCGCCGTATTCATGTTGGCCACCACACCCATGGAGAGCGTGAAGCGATTCAAAAGCACATTGTGCTCCACATGGTAACTCACGTTCGTACGACTATCGCTACGCGTGTACTGAAGATCCTCACCCGGAATATTAACATATTGAGATTCATCAAGATCACGACCCAAGTTGCGAGAAAGAATCCCCTCGTTGCGCACCTCCATACCCAGAGACGTGCGACCCGCAGCCCAGTTGAAAGAACCGTTCAAACGAGAACCATACACATCCGTACGGTTGAAGTTCTCCCCCGTGGAACTATTACGAATCAATTGGAAATGGTCATAAGAACGATTCCAGTAGAGAGTAGGTTCGAAACGAAACCACCCCTTCGTCGTTGCCTTCACGGACGCGAAATAACGATCGTTCTCCTCATACTGATCGGGATAAGCACCGGAATAAAACGTGTTGGCACCGTAGTTCTGAGCACAATAGCCCGCCTGCCAACTCACATCCACCTGCGAAGAGGTCAGAGCACCTTGATAGAACAAACGCTTCTTATCGAAGTCACTATTCTCCGTACCCCCGTCGCTACGCTTATAACCCAAAGAAAGCTGATGTGAAGTATTGCGGTAATGATACGTACCCGAAAGTCCCGCATCGGCACTTCCGTAAGAACCACCCGCAGCCGCAATCTGAACATTGTTTTGAGCATCCGCACGCGTCACAATATTGATCACGCCACTGAAGCTATTGCCCGCCAAACTACGAGAAGCAGCACCCTCCAAAATCTCAATACGCTCAATATCCGAAAGCGCCACCGGGAAATCGGCAGCCAAGTGTCCGGACTGCGGACTGTTGATATTGACACCATTGAGAAGGATGGTCACCTGGTCGAATGTACCACCGTCAATAGAGATGTCCGTCTGTACACCAAAGCCCCCGCGCTGACGGACATCCACGCCTAAGGCTGTTTTCAACAGGTCGTTGACACTCTGCGCAGAAGATTGCGCAATCTGCTCGCGGCTAATCGTGCTGACGATGCGTGCCGCCTGGTTCGCTGTCAGTGGAGCAAGACTTCCCGTCACCTCCACCTCGCTCATCTCAATGCCTTGCTCGGGAGTATTGCGTACTTCGTCAGACTTCTGCTGCACTACCACGGCACCCGCATGGGTGAACGCCAGGGTAGAGACGGCGAGGGTTCCGATACGTACTTCGCGACCCAGACTACGGAACAATGCGTAGCTCTTGTGGTCGAAATGCTTCCAAGTCACTGCTTGTGAGCGTTGTTTGTTTTTATTTTGTAACATAAATATAGAAAACCCTCCCATTTGAGGGAGGGCATTTTTTATCAGAAGAAGGCTCTAATGACGTCGTTGATGTTTGCCCACAACATGAGCAGAAGCAACAGCGACAAACCTACGTAGTTGAGGTATCCCACCCACTTGTCGCTCACCTTTCTGCGGGTAATCATCTCAATGATGAGCATGAAGGCATAACCGCCATCGAGCGCAGGGATAGGAATGATGTTCATGAATCCGAGAATCACACTGAGGAAGGCCGTCATGGACCAGAAGACCTCCCAATCCCAAGTGGTGGGGAAGATCTTGGCGATGGTGCCGAAACCACCGAGACTGGTGGCTCCCTCCTTGGAGAAGACGTAGCGAAGGTCGCTGACGTAGGACGCCAAGGTGTTGTAACCCAACTTAACTCCTGCGGGAATGCTCTCGAAGAAGCCGTATTCGCGGGTGGTTGGGGTTGCTATATCCAAGAGGGTCACATTGATGTAACCGAGTTTAAACTCCTGAGTCAATTGCACGGCAAGTGTGTCCTGAGCACCGCCCGCATGCTGCACCACCACCGTAGCTTGACGCAGGCGCAGGCTGTCCGCCGGGGATGCATCAATGGCTTTATCGGTGAGTGCCAATATCTTGTTGCTGAAATCGTTGTAAGAGGTCACGCTGTCACCGTTCAGTGCCACGATGCAGTCGCCCTTCACCAATCCCGCCTTCTCTGCGGGAGTGTCCGGCAGCACGCTGTCCACTCTGCAAGGGAGTAGCGGCGAACAGAAAAGAGGGTTCTCCTTGGAGAGACTCAAGAGGTTCGCCTCCTCCGGTTTGTTGACCGTCACCTCCTTGCCGCCACGCAGCACCGTAATGGTCTCCGCATCGGACACCTTGCGGAGGATATCCCCCACATTGAGTTTGCCAAACGCCTCCTTATCGGTACGCAGCAGCAGGTCGCCGTCCTGCAGTCCCATCTCTTTGGCGGTTTGATTGTAAGCAAACCCCTGTTTCACATCGCTCACATTGTAGTAAGACTCTCCCCAAGTGAAGAGCATCATGGCGTAGATGACGATAGCCACCAGGAAGTTGACCATCACACCCCCCACGATGATGAAGAAACGCTGCCACGCCGGACGAGAACGATACTCGTTGGGCTGCGGCTCGGAAGCCAGTTGTTCGGTATCCATACTCTCGTCCACCATACCGGCTATCTTGCAGTAACCTCCCAGCGGCAACCAACCGATACCGTAGTCCGTCTCCTTGAACTTCATCTTGGGAAACAAGCGAGTGAACCAACGGCTACGCTTGGAACTGAAGAGGTAGAAATAGGGGTCGAAGAAGAGGTAGAACTTATCCACCTTCACTCCGAAAAGTTTTGAGAAGAAGAAGTGTCCTCCCTCGTGCAATACCACCAAGAGGGATATGGAGAGGAGGAACTGAAGCACTCGTATCAATGTTTCTTCCATTGTTCTTTCTGATTTGTTTACTAGTTAGTTAAAAAAGTTCGGCAGCGATGCGACGTGCCTCGGCATCGGTACGGAGATAGTCCTCGTAGGTCGGTGTCTTGATAAAGGAGGTGCGCTGCATGGTCTGCTCTATGACATCGCTCATCTGCAAGAAACCGATGCGGTCCTCCAAGAAGGCACGATTAACGATTTCGTTGGCTGCATTGACGATACATGGCATGTTACCGCCCCGGTGGATGGACTCGTAAGCCAGTGCCAGATTGCGGAAACGCTTCAAGTCGGGCTCCTCAAAGGTAAACTGCCCCGTCTTGAAGAAGTCCAGACGTTCGCCACTCAGCGTCAGACGGTCGGGATAAGAGAAGGCATACTGGATGGGGAGACGCATGTCCGGAACCCCCAATTGCGCCTTTATCGCACCGTCAACAAACTGCACGGCAGAGTGGATAACAGACTGAGGATGAACCACCACCTGTATGCGGTCCGCCTCCACACCAAACAACCACTTGGCCTCTATCACCTCGAACCCCTTGTTCATCATACTGGCAGAATCGATGGTAATCTTGGCACCCATATCCCAGTTGGGATGCTTCAGCGCCTGCGCCTTGGTGACGGTTGCCAACTGCTCCTGCGTGAAGGTACGGAAGGGACCTCCCGAAGCCGTGAGGATAATCTTATCAATCTCATTATCCCCCTCTCCCACCAAACTCTGGAAGATGGCAGAATGCTCGGAGTCCACCGGCAAGATGGGGGTTCTGTTCTCCTGCGCCAAAGCACTGATCAGTTCACCCGCCACCACCAACGTCTCCTTGTTTGCCAGAGCAATCGTCTTATGCGCACGAATGGCAGCCATTGTCGGAGCCAACCCCGCAAACCCCACCATCGCCGTGAGCACCATATCCACCGCATCACTCTGCACCACCTCGCACAACGACTGTGCACCGGTGTACACCTTAATCGGAAGGTCGGCCAGTGCCTCCTTCACCTTATCGTAATGCACCTCGTTCGCTATCACCACACTATCGGGCTGGAACGCACGTGCCTGTTCTATCAACTTATCAGCCTGGTTATAAGCCGTCAGTACCACCGCCTCGTAGCGGTCGGGATGCTCCTTGATGACACTCAGAGCCTGTGTACCGATACTACCGGTCGAACCCAGTATAGCTATTCCCTTCATACGTTTGTCTTTATTCATCACTATCCTCCATTGATAACAGTCCTTGAGGCAGTTGCATGTGTATGATGCGTTCCTCATGGTCTATTTCGGTTATAAAAGCTTCTTGTGCCGGGATGAGATACTCTCGTCCCTCCGCACTCTCTACTTCGAAGAGGGTATTCACGGTGGAATCGTCCACTGCTGTTACCACTCCCACGGTTTGTCCATCGGTGAGACGGACGGTGAAACCCACAAAATAGGCCCAACTGTACTCCTCCTCGCCTTCGGGTCGCAGGGCATAGGGGAAATATACCTCCACTCCCACCAACTCACGGGCGGCGGCTTCGGTCTCCACGTCCTCAAACTTCACGATAGCAGTACTGTCGGAACGAAAACGATACTCCTCCAGGAAGAAAGGTACCAAGATGCCTTCTATCTTAAGAACCAGATACTCAGCATCCACATCGTCCCATGCGGCATCGGTAAACTGGAAGTTCACCTCCCCGTTCACACCGTGTGCCTTGCCTATGACACCTATTTTATATACGTCGGTTTCTCGAATCATCCGTTTTCTCTTGTTATGTGTGCACCCAGGGCACGTAATCTGTTTTCTATATCCTCGTATCCACGGTCTATCTGCTCCACATTGCTGATACGGCTCACACCGTCGGCACTCAGCGCCGCTATGAGCAGAGCGATGCCGGCACGAATATCGGGAGAAGACATGCGTCCGCCACGCAAGCGGATGGCATGGTCGTGTCCCACCACCACGGCACGGTGCGGGTCACAGAGTATGATTTGTGCTCCCATATCGATGAGCTTATCCACAAAGAAGAGGCGACTCTCGAACATCTTCTGATGGAACAGCACACTACCTCTGGCTTGTGTTGCCACCACAATGAGTACACTCAGAAGGTCGGGCGTGAGTCCGGGCCATGGGGCATCCGCCAGGGTCATGAAAGATCCGTCTATGAAGGAGTCTATCTGATAGTGCTCCTGACGCGGGATGTAGAGGTCGTCCCCCTCCCGTTCAATCACCACGCCGAGTCTCCGGAAGGCCTCCGGAATGATACCCAACTGATTGTAACACACGTTCTTGATGCGCAATCCATCGCCTGTCATAGCAGCCATACCGATGAAGCTGCCCACCTCAATCATGTCGGGCAACAAACGGTGTGAGGCACCGTGCAACGTCTTCACGCCCACCACCGTCAACAGATTGCTGGCGATGCCGCTGATGTTGGCACCCATGTGGTTGAGCAAGTGACAGAGCTGCTGTATATAAGGCTCGCAGGCTGCGTTGTATATGGTCGTAGTACCCTCCGCCAGGACGGCTGCCATCAAGATGTTGGCAGTACCGGTCACGGAAGCCTCGTCGAGCAACATATAAGCCCCTCTGAGTCTCTCGGCTTCTATACTGAAGATGCCCTCCACGGAGTTGTACTTGAAGGTTCCGCCCAGTTTGCGCAGACCCAGGAAGTGGGTATCCAAGCGTCTACGACCTATCTTGTCGCCGCCCGGTTTGCTCACCAAGGCCTTGCCGAAGCGTGCCAACAGAGGTCCCACCATCATGACGCTTCCGCGCAGTTTGCTGCATCGGTTCAGGAACTCCACACTCTGCAGGTAGTCCAGATTCACCGCATCGGCTTGAAAGGTGAAATCTCCCTTGCCGTTTTGCGTCACCTTCACGCCTATATCCCGCAACAGTTGGATAAGGTTGTTAACATCCTGTATATCCGGAATATTTTGTATTTGTACTTCATCGCTCGTCAGCAATGTGGCGCAAATCACCTCCAGCGCCTCGTTCTTGGCACCCTGTGGAGTTATCTCGCCTTTAATCGGGTGACCACCCTCGATTACAAATGTCGCCATCTACCTTATTTATATACGGATATATTATTTGCTTTTCTTCTTTTTACCCTTTGCCTGTTTGCTGTCCAACTTGTCCGGCACGATAGGTGCAAAGACGAATCGGTTCAAGTCGAGATGCACCTTGTTGTGCGTATATCGGGCGATATCTGCAGCGATTCTCTCCTCGTCCACGGCATCGTTGTTCCAGTAGAAAAGGTCATTTTTCATCAGGTTGGCCACCATGCCTACCAGAGCTTCCTTCTCCTCGCCCTCCTCCATATTCTCCAGTTCGGAGAGGAGGTTCTCCACGTAGTAACCGTAGTGACGGCTGCGGATGCGTTTCATGGGATAGCGCATGGGCTCCGGTTTGATGTCCTTTTGATGGGGCATTATCTCATACGGGTAGTCGATATCCAACTTGTAGTCGGACATGATAGCCAGATGATCCCAGAGTTTATGTTTGAAGTCGGATACGTCCCTCAGATGCGGGAACATACTTCCCATGATACTGATGATGGTGTTCGCGCACTGTTGACGCTCCTCTTTATCGGCGATGCTGACAGCGTAATCGACCATATTCTGAATCCCGCGTCCATATTCCGGCAGGACTAGTTTCTTTCGTTGCGTGTTGTAATCCATTACAATATCTTTTTTGATTGGGTTGCGATAAATTCTTTTAAATAAAACGGCTCAAAATAGGCTACATCCTCAAACTGCTGACGAGCGTGTGCTCGTTCGGCCAGGGGTGCCATGTTCTTGGCCAGGGGATACACATCTTCTATAAAGTGTGCATTGGGGTGTGTTATCTTGCTTCGACACTTGTCGGCGCCGTTGCCAAAGAAGTAGACGGGGTGTTTCTCGAGAAACTCCAGATAGCTGTTTTCGTCGATGATGTCGGCGGAAATCTCCTTGACGGGGCGCAGGGCACGGTCGTAGATGGCAGCGTACACCTCCATACGGCGGGCATCGATCATGGGACAGAGGAGTGCGTCTTCGGGCAGTTCCTCGTGATAGAGCAACACGGGGACGCAGAGGAGTTCCAGCGTGGAGACTCCAATCAACTTCAACTTCTGTCCGTAGCAAACACCCTTCGCCATGGACACACCGATGCGCAGTCCGGTGTAACTACCGGGACCTTTACTCACCGCCACGGCATCCAAGGGGATGGCATGACTGTCGGCAAAAGAGAGAGCCTCCTTCACAAAACCGCCCAAGAGCGTGGCGTGCGACGGACCCTCCATGGACTCCTTGTGAAAGATGACAGCGCCATCCTCACTGACCGCCACAGAGCACACATTTGTACCCGTTTCTATATGTAGTATGCAAGACATAATCGTTCAAACTTTACTTTTCGCTGCAAAATTACACAAAAAAAATCATTAGAGTGTAGAGTTTTCAAATAAAAGACGTATCTTTGCACTAAATACTTGTTAAAACTATGATACAGTCAATGACCGGATACGGAAAATCAACCGTCGTATTCGAAGGAAAAAAGATAACGGCTGAGATAAAATCTCTCAATAGCAAGGCGCTGGACTTGTCCGCACGCATTGTGCCCATTTATCGAGAGAAGGAGATGGAGATACGTGCTCTCATCGGCAAGACGCTGGAGCGCGGAAAGATAGATTTCACCATTTGGGTGGATAAGGAGGACGAACAGGCTGCCACGCCTATCAATGTGGGGGTGCTGGAGGGATACTACCAGCAGATTACTCGAATCAGTCAGGAGAAGAACATCAAGTTGCCTTCCGACTGGTTTGCCACACTGTTGCGTCTGCCGGATGTGCTGACGAAAGTGGAGGTGGAGGAGCTCTCGGACGAGGAGTGGGCAGCTGCCGAAAGGGCAATCAAGGAGGCCATCGCTAAGTTGATGGACTTCCGCACACAGGAGGGCATCGCACTGGAGAAGAAGTTTACGGAGAAGATTGACAACATAGAGAAACTCTTGCAGAGCATCGAACCGTACGAGACGCTGCGTGTGGAGAAGATTAAGACGCGCATCATCGAGGGGCTGAAGCAGATTCCGGAGATAGAGTACGACAAGAATCGTCTGGAACAGGAGATGATATACTACATCGAGAAGTTGGACATCAACGAGGAGAAGCAGCGCTTGGCGAACCACTTGAACTATTTCCGTGAGACCATGGCCAACGGCCACGGTCAGGGCAAGAAGTTGGGATTCATTGCGCAAGAGATGGGTCGCGAAATCAACACCACGGGCAGCAAGAGCAATTTGGCTGAGATGCAGAACATCGTGGTGAAGATGAAGGACGAGCTGGAGCAGATTAAGGAACAGGTGTTGAACGTGATGTAGTGTGTATTGGATATGACAGGTAAGATTATCATTTTTTCCGCCCCTTCGGGCTGTGGCAAGTCTACGTTGATTAATCATCTCATGACACAAGGCTTGAATCTTTATTTCTCCATCTCTGCCACGAGTCGTCCGCCGCGTGGTGCGGAGCAGCATGGCGTGGAGTATTTCTTTCTCTCTCCGGAGGAGTTTCGTGAGCGCATAGAGCGAGGGGAGTTTCTGGAGTATGAGGAGGTGTACCGGGATCGTTACTATGGCACACTGAAGGCGCAGGTGGAAAAACAGTTGTCCGAGGGACAGAACATCATCCTGGATGTTGACGTGAAGGGGGGATGTAATATTAAAGAGGTGTATGGCAACCGTGCGCTCTCACTCTTCATCCAGCCGCCGAGCATCGAAGAATTGCGTCGCAGATTGGTGGGGCGTGGCACTGAGACAGCGGAGTCTATCGAGAGTCGTATTGCGAGAGCGGAGTATGAACTGAGCTTTGCCAACCGCTTTGACCGAGTGATTGTCAACGATGATTTGGAGACGGCTAAAGCAGAGGTGGTGGAGGCCATTCGTAGCTTCTTGGAATCATAAAAAAAAAAGGAGAATACAGACATGAAATCTCAACGTTATAAGAGCATGGCCACTCTCTGTCTATTGATGGCGATTATCAGTTTCATAGCCACCTGCATACTGCTTTTCTTCAGACGTATAGACATGGCTCTTGTCTTTGCCCTGATTACACTGTTAGAAGCATGGCAATACTGCATCTGGCGTCACAAGGGGAAGATGCGTGAGAAGGGTCGTCCCAAGTTTGACCCGTTCACCAAGAGGGAGACGAAATGAGAGTAGCCTTGTACGGAGGGTCTTTCAACCCGATACACAATGGTCACATCCAACTGGCGCAGGAGTTGCTGCGCCGGGGTTGGGTGGACGAGGTATGGTTTGAGGTATCGCCTCAGAATCCGTTGAAGCAACGGGGGGATTTGGCAGAGGATGCCATACGTTTGGAGATGGCGCGATGTGCCATTTCGGGAATACCGCACACAAGGATAGACGACACGGAGATGCACCTCCCCCGTCCGTCGTACATGTTGAACACTCTGCGCACGTTGCAGCGTCTGCATCCATCCATCACGTTTTGTTTATTGATTGGTGCCGACAATTGGGAATGTTTTCCGCGTTGGTACCGTTACGAGGAGATACTCCGCGATTTCCCTGTTTTTGTATATCCGCGTGAAGGTTCGGAGATAGATGTCGAGGCGTTGCCGTCCACGGTGAAGCTTTTGGAGACCCCGTTGTTTCCGATTTCGTCCACCGAGATTCGCCATCGCATTCATGCCGGAGAGAGCATCGAAGGTTTGGTTCCGGAAGCGGTATCGGAGTATTTGAAAAGGGTTCAAGTGTATAAGTAGATTATTATCGAGTATACACAGTGTAGGGACGTTTCGTGGATACTCTTTTTTAATAAGGTACACGTAAACCTTATAAAATCCGAATCTTTATTCGAGGAATTCCCCTAATACCTCCATCAATACCCCGCATTTCCGAGAATAATTGCCCGAGAATAGGTGTCGAAAAGCGTATGACTT
>CAYSOK010000053.1:0-10247 GCA_964432645.1 uncultured Bacteroidaceae bacterium
TTTATTCCTTCCCCTCGCACGCTCCGCAACGCGAGCAACCGTTGCAGGTCAGTCGTGTGCCACACGTGTTGCAACATTCCCGGAAATAGGGACGATACTCCATCTCATCGAACAACGATGGCTCCGGATTCTGTAACTTGAATCGCAACGGACGCCCCTGAAAACTCAGCCCCGATTTAAATGCCTGAATCGATTGTTTCCGTTTGTCCGGGATGTGATACCGACAACCATCCTTTATGAACACCGTACCCGTCTCCACAAAATCGAACGTCACGTTGTACTTGCGACACTGTTCGCTCAACCTCGCCACCCATTCGTAGTGACACGGTCGAGCACCATCGTAGTTCTCACCGCCGCACAATACCACTTCGAAAGCCCCCGTCGCCAAAAACTCCTCCACCTCGATTCCGCTCAACAACGGAGCACACATGAACCCCCGGTGCTTCGCCGGAATCCCCTGAAGTATGCTCAATCGCTCCTCCGCACGTTGTTGATTCTCAGTGGTTACCTGTAATAACACATTCTCGTAACCCTCCCCCCAATCCTTCGGCAAACAAGTCCGGATACGTTCCGCCCGTTTCGTAAGCAGTCGGAAAGAGATGTCGGGACGTTGCCGCATGAACCCCCACACCTCGTCACGCCAAGCATCCGCCTCCTCCAGGAAGAAATCGGTAGACAACCCCACGTACAGATCCATTCCCGGCGGCAATTTGTATCGTCCGTCCCGTCGGCGTTGCACCGGCAAGTCGAAGTTCTCCGTCCGGAAGATACGTGACGTATCAATCCCCCGCTTACCATCGAGGAAGTACATATAGCAGTGTGCGCACCCCTCGCTCACCCGCTTACAACCGTGCCAAGGATTCCAAATAATCATACCCGTGTTTTGCCTGCAAAAATACATCTTTTTCAGGAAAACACAGGTATCGGTGGCGCGATTTTTAGTACACGAAACACCATCGTCACGAAAAAAACCGACTGAAATATCCTTATATATCGATAATTATTCGTAGTTTTGCACCAAAATCGCAAAATATAAGATGAAGAAATTACTGATAGAGACCTACGGATGTCAAATGAACGTGGCAGACAGCGAGGTGGTAGCCTCCGTGATGAAAATGGCAGGATACGACACATGCGAACAACTGGAAGACGCCGATGCCGTGTTCCTCAATACCTGTAGCGTTCGAGACAACGCCGAACAAAAGATTATTAGTCGCCTGGAGTACTTCAACGCCATGCGGAGAAAGGGAAAGAAATTGATTGTCGGCGTACTCGGCTGCATGGCCGAACGCGTCAAAGAATCACTCATACAAGAACACGGAGTGGACCTCGTGGCAGGTCCCGATGCCTACCTCTCCCTCCCCGACCTCATCAGTCAAGTGGAAGTGGGCGGTAAAGCCATTGATGTAGAACTCTCTGTCACCGAAACCTATCGCGACATCGTCCCCGAGCGCATCTGCGGCAACCACATCTCCGGATTTGTCAGCATCATGCGCGGTTGCAACAACTTCTGTCATTACTGTATCGTCCCCTACACGAGAGGACGCGAACGCAGTAGAGACGTGGAGAGCATCCTGCGCGAAGTACGCGACTTGCAACAAAAAGGCTACAAAGAGGTCACTCTATTGGGACAAAACGTGAACAGTTATCGCTGGAAGGTGGGACAAAAGGAGGAACAAGTAAACAGCGAAAACACCCAAGCAGATGATGCCGAGGTCTTTGACTTCCCCAAACTCCTCCGCACCGTAGCACACGCCGTCCCCGGCATGCGCATACGCTTCACCACCTCACACCCCAAGGATATGAGCGACGAAACCCTCCGCGTCATCGCCGAGGAACCCAACGTGTGCAAACACATCCATCTGCCCGTGCAGAGCGGCAGCAATCGCATTTTGAAACTTATGAACCGTAAATACACCAAAGAGTGGTATCTGGACCGCGTGGACGCCATCCGCAGAATCGTCCCCGATTGCGGACTCAGTACAGACATCTTTGTGGGCTATTGCAGTGAGACAGAGGAAGATCATCAGCAATCCCTGGAACTCATGCGTACCTGCGGATACGACTCCGCTTTCATGTTCAAATACAGCGAACGCCCCGGTACCTACGCCTCCAAACATCTCCCCGATGACGTTCCCGAAGAGGAAAAAATACGTCGCTTGAACGAGATGATTGCCGTTCAAAACGAACTCTCCGCGCAGAGCAACGCACGGTGCGTGGGCAAGGAGTACGAAGTGCTCGTGGAAGGCTTCAGCAAACGCAGCCGCGAACAACTCTTCGGTCGTACGGAACAAAACAAGGTGGTGGTCTTCAACAAGGGCAACCACCGAATAGGCGAATTTGTACGTGTGAAAGTTAACGCCTCTTCGTCAGCCACCCTGATAGGAGAAGCCATAGACGAACTCTAAAAGATACGACTATGATAATAATAGGTATAGCCGGCGGTACCGGAAGCGGAAAAACCACCGTGGTACGAAAGATTATGGAGATGTTTCCATCGGGCGAGGTAGCTCTCATCCCCCTGGACTCCTACTACAACTGCAACGACCACCTCACTCTGGAGGAACGCGCCAAAATCAACTTCGACCATCCCGATGCCTTCGACTGGGAACTGCTCTCGAAGCAAATCTCCCAACTCCGCGCCGGAGAAGCCGTGGAACAACCCACCTACGACTACATCACCAGCAACCGCCTGGCTGCCACCGTACACGTGGAACCGCGCAAGGTGGTCATCATAGAGGGCATCTTGACCCTCTGCAAGAAACAGCTCCGCGACTTGATGGACTTGAAGGTGTTTGTAGATGCAGATGCCGACGACAGACTCATCCGCGTGATACAGCGCGATACGGTGGAACGCGGACGTACGGTGGAGATGGTTATCGACCGTTATGAACAGGTGTTGAAACCCATGCACAACGAGTTTATCGAACCCACCAAACGCTATGCCGATATCATTATCCCTCAGGGCGGTAACAACCACAAAGCCATCCGATTGATGTGTCACTTCATAAAGAACATATTGCGCCATGAAGAGGGGAAATAAACACTTGTTGATAACACTGCTCTGCGGACTCCTCTCCGCAAGTTCTCTCTCTGCCTATGCACAGAGTAGGGCAGGGGTGAAACTCGTCAATGCCTACCGAACGGAGATGGATGCTACGATGGATACCCTCCCCGCCATGGCACACGCCAACGAGGTGCTCGCGCCCTATCGTACCAAGGTGGACAGCGTGCGCAAACCGGTTCTTGGCGTCAGCGACCTCTATATGGAAGCCGAACGTCCGGAGAGTTCTCTCTCCAACTTCCTTGTCGACCTCTATGTGGCACAAGCCCCCAAGTATAAAATCAAAAAGGTAGACCTAGCCATCCTCAATATGGGCGGTATACGCAACGCCATGCCTAAGGGCGATGTCACCTACGGCGATGTACAAGACATATCCCCCTTCAACAATCGCTTCTGCGTGGTGACCCTCCGTGGCGCCGACCTGCTGACCCTCTTCGGAGAGATGGCAAAGAACGGCGGAGAAGCCGTCAGCGGCAATGTGCGACTCATCATCTCCCCCGACGGTCAGTTGCTCTCCGCCAAGATCAACGGCAGTGCCGTGGAGGAGAAACGTAAATACCGCATCGCCACCATCGACTACCTGACAGAGGGCAACGACGGAATGGTGAGCTTCAAGAAAGCCGTCAAAGTGCAGCGAACCAACATCCTGGCACGAGACGTCATCGTGGACTACCTCAAGAGTGAAACAGCCGCCGGCAGAACCGTGAGTGCCAAGAAGGACGGACGCATTCGAGTGGGGGTGCGCATGACTAGTGTGAACGAATAAACCGTAGGAAAATGAATCAACGTATGAATCACAAGATAGTGGTGGCACTGCTTCTGCTGCTGATTACCTGCAACATGCAAGCACAAGAACGTCTCCTGACGCTCTGTCACACCAACGATACCCACAGCTGCGTGGAACCCATCAACCCACTCTTTGCCGACAAGCGCCAAGCCAATAAAGGCGGCTATCTGCGCCGACTGGCATGGATAGAGAAACAGCGCGAAACCACCCCCGACCTGCTCCTGCTCGACGGCGGTGACTTCTCCCAAGGTTCCCTCTACTACACCCTCTATAAAGGCGAAGTGGAAGTAACCCTCATGAACGCCATGCACTACGATGCCGCCACCATCGGCAACCACGAGTTTGACTACGGCATGGAAAACTTGGCACGCCTCTGCAAGCTTGCAGAGTTCCCCATCGTTTGCAGCAACTACCACTTCGAAGGCACCCCCTGCGAAGGGCTCGTAAAACCCTATATAATAAAAGAACGCGCGGGAAAGCGCATCGCCATCATCGGCGTCAGCCCCAAGCTCGACGGACTGGTAGCCGCAGCCACCTGCACCGGAGTTCGCTATGAAGACCCCGTGGAAGCCATCAACCGCTCCGTGCGAGAAGTAGAAGCACAAGGTGTCGACCTCGTCATTCTCCTCTCACACCTCGGCTGGGAGGACGCCAATGCCGACATCGACGACCAGCGACTCATTCCACAGATACGCGGTATAGACTACGTGGTAGGCGGTCACTCCCACACCCTCTTCGAAGCCCCCCGACGCGTGACGGATAAGGAAGGAAACAGCATCCCCGTCTGCCAAATGGGCAAGAACGGACAGTGGGTGGAAACCGTTCAAATAGCTGTTCCCTAAAAAAAAGTGCTGTTATCTTTTGTTAAAATGGGTGAAAAGACTAGATTTATTCCTATTTTTGCACCAAATTAGGGATAAAAGGGTATGAACATAAACCTACATACGTGTCCACTCTGTGGATGCGACAACATAAAGCCGCTCATGACGCTGACGGATTACTACGCCACGAGACAAGTTTTCCACATAGCCAAATGCGAGAATTGCGGCTTCAAAATGACACAAGATGCGCCGGTAGAGAGCGAAATCGGAGTCTATTACGAGACCCCCGACTACATCTCCCATTCCGATACACGCAAGGGGGCGATGAATCGCATTTATCACCACGTGCGCAATCGCATGTTGCGGCGTAAGTATCAACTAGTCTGCAAGTACAGTGGAAAGCAGAACGGTCGACTGCTGGACATAGGCACCGGCACCGGCTACTTCCCCGCCGTGATGCAACAGGGCGGTTGGCAGGTGGTGGCTACGGAGAAGAGTCCCCAAGCACGTGCCTTTGCGGTGGAACACAACCGAGTGGATGCTCGCGAGGAGAAAAGTATATACTCCATGGAGAGCAACAGTTTGGATGTCATTACACTGTGGCATGTCATGGAGCACATAGAGCACATCAACGACCTATGGGCGCAGTTGAACACCCTCCTCAAACCGGACGGTGTGCTATTGGTGGCAGTCCCCAACCACGAAGGCTGGGATGCCGAGCACTACGGTGGCGAGTGGGCAGCCTGGGATGTTCCCCGTCACTTGTGGCATTTCTCACAAGACACCATGGATCGATGGGCGGAGCGCTACGGTATGCAGGTGGTGGAAAGACTGCCGATGCCGTTCGATGCGTTCTATGTATCCATGTTGAGCGAAAAGTACCGAGGTCACGCCCATAGCTATTTCCTGCGGGGCGCCCTGCAAGGATTCAGAGCCTATGCAGCCGCACACGGTACCACGCGGAAGAGTAGTAGTATCATCTATGTAATAAAGAAAATACAGGAGGTTGCAGAGCAATGAATGCAAAGAAAACAAAGCACAGGAGTGTAAAGAGTAGTATGGGGATGCAGTTCGTGACGGGCTGTATCAGTACCACATTGGTGTTGATTCTTTTGGGGGCGGTAGTACACTTTACACTGGTGGCTCGCAATCTAACCAACCGTATCAAGGAGAATATGACGGTGACCCTGCTCTTGCAGGACGATGTCACTCGTCAGCAGGTGCAGGACATGAAGGCGGATATCCTCTCTACACCTTATTTCGTTAAAGCAGAGTATATTAGTAAGGAACAGGCGTTGCAGGAGGAAATCAAGGCAATGGGCAGCAATCCCAAGGAATTTCTGGATTTCAACCCCTTCTCTCCCTCCATGGAACTGAAGATGAGTGCCGATTACGCCAATTCGGACAGCATAGGGTTTGTGATTCGTAAGTTGAAGAAATCCAAGCTCGTGGCGGAGGTGATTTATCAACAAGAGTTGATGAAGAACGTGAACCACTCGTTGCAACGCGTGAGTCTGATACTGCTTATCCTGGCAGCACTGCTCACACTCGTATCTTTCGGATTGATCAACAATACCATACGACTCTCCATCTACGCCCGTCGTCATCTTATATACACGATGAAACTGGTGGGAGCCAGTCGAGGATTCATCCGTCGACCTTTCCTGTGGCGCAGTATGCTGATAGGTATCATAGCCGCCATTATTGCCGATGTATTGTTTGTCTTCGGTGCGCGTGCCCTGTTGGACTATGAACCCACGCTCGACGGCATCATCACCCCCGAGGTAGTTCTTATCACCTGTGCTTCCGTCTTTGTCGCAGGCATCGTGCTCACCTTCTTCTGTGCCTACCTATCGCTCAGCAAGTTCTTGAAGATGCGTGCAGATGATTTATATTAGTAACAAATTAAAAAACAGATATCCTATGGTAAACAGAAACAATTACGCCTTTGACAAGATGAATTTCATCTTGCTGGCTGTAGGAATGATTATAGTGATAATCGGGTTCATCCTGATGTCCGGTTCCGGTTCTTCGGAGGGAAATTTTAATCCCGAAATCTTTAGTGCAGTGCGCATCAAGGTGGCTCCCGTAGTGAGTCTCGTGGGCTTCTTGTTCATCATCTACGCCATCATGCACAACCCGAAGACGGTAGAAGAGCCCGCTGCGGAGGAGACTCCGAGCATTCAAGTAGAAGAACCCGAAGCAAAGGAGGAGATTTAATGAATTCACTGCAAGCACTATTATTAGGTCTGATTCAGGGATTTACGGAGTATCTCCCTGTGAGTAGTAGCGGTCATTTGGCCATAGCCTCCCATTTCTTCGGACTGGAGGACGGAGAACAATGTCTCTCCTTCACCATCGCCGTACACGTAGCCACGGTACTGAGCACGCTGGTGGTGCTCTTTCAGGAGGTGGTATGGTTGCTCAAGGGACTCTTTCATCCCGTACGCACACCGCTGAGTTATGAGCAAAAGTACATCTTGAACATCATCGTCTCCATGATTCCCATCGGTATCGTAGGCGTATGCTTCAAGGATGCCATAGAGGACTTCTTCGGAGGCGGTTTGTTGGTTATCGGTATTTGTCTGGTGGTCACTGCCATACTGTTGACCTTCTCCTATTACGCCCGTCCCAACCGCAAGGAGGAAATTTCCACAAAAGATGCCTTTATCATCGGTTTGGCACAAGCCGTAGCCGTGTTGCCCGGTTTGTCCCGTTCCGGTTCCACCATTGCCACCGGACTGTTGTTGGGCAACAATAAGGCGAAACTAGCACAATTCTCCTTTCTTATGGTTATTCCCCCCATCCTTGGTGAAGCCCTGCTCGATGCACTCAAGATGCTCAAGGGAGGAGCCGAAGCCGGCATGAGCGTACCGTTCGTACCCATGGCAATAGGATTTGTCGCCGCCTTTGTATCCGGTTGCATTGCCTGCAAATGGATGATCAATCTGGTGAAGAAGGGCAAGCTTATCTATTTTGGCATCTACTGTGCCGTGGTAGGAGCTATCTTAATTGTAACATCCTTGATTTAAATGAATATACAGGAAGGAGTCATACTCTGTATCGACAAGCCGTATGGCATCACCTCCTTTCGGGTGGTGTCCGGCGTGAGGAACCAACTTTGTCGAAAGTTGGGCGTTAAGAAACTAAAGGTGGGACATGCGGGAACACTGGACCCGTTGGCAACCGGCGTATTGGTGCTCTGCACCGGCAAGGCAACCAAGCAGATAGACACACTCCAGGCACACACCAAGGAGTATGTAGCCACGTTGCGACTCGGAGCCACGACCCCCTCGTTTGATTGTGAAACCAAGATAGACCGTGTGTACCCCACCGACCACATCACCCGCGAAAAGGTGCAGGAGGTGTTGGCAAAATTTACGGGAGAGATTTGGCAAGTACCCCCCGTCTTCTCGGCATGTAAGGTGGACGGAATCCGTTCCTACGACATGGCACGCAGGGGCGAGGAAGTACAACTCAAGGAGAAACTCCTCGTGATAGACGAGATGGAGATGTTGGCCTATCGGGACATCCCTGAAGAGACCCCCGTCTACGCCCCCATCTATCGTAAGCCGCAAGAGGGCAGCATGTACACCGACGAGGCAGACCTCACCGGGTATCAACCCAAGGAGTTGGTGATACGTGTAGTCTGCAGCAAGGGCACTTACATCCGTGCTTTGGCACGCGACATCGGCGAAGCTCTGGGCAGCGGAGCCCATCTCACAGCATTGCGTCGCACGCGTGTGGGCAACATAAGAGTAGAAGACGGATTGGCCTTCGACCGTTTCGGCGAGTGGTTGGAAGCGCAACAATTGGAAATATAATAAATATATCGGATATATATGAAACTTTCGCAATTTAAATTTAAACTTCCGGAGGACAGGATAGCGTTATATCCCACTCCTCCAACAGCTGAGAGCATGGAGCGTTTCAGCGAGATGGAACATCGTAGCGGAAAGAGTGAAGAGGAGATTCAAGCAGAGATTGAATGGTTTAAAAAGTGGGGAGGACGTCGCGACGATTGTAAACTCATGGTGGTTCACCGCAAGACGGGTGTGATTGAGCATCGGGAGGCATTCCAGAACATCATGGACTACTTCTCCGACAAGGATGTATTCGTGTTCAATGATTCGCGGGTGTTCCCGGCTCGTCTCTACGGTAATAAGGAGAAGACGGGTGCGCGTATTGAGGTGTTTCTGTTGCGTGAGTTGAATCCGGAGTTGCACCTCTGGGATGTATTGGTGGATCCGGCTCGTAAGATTCGTATCGGTAACAAGTTGTATTTCGGTCCGGACGATTCTTTGGTGGCTGAGGTGATTGATAATACCACATCGCGTGGTCGTACGTTGCGTTTCTTGTACGATGGTCCGCACGATGAGTTTAAGAAGACGCTTTATGGCTTGGGTGAGGCACCGCTGCCTCGTTTTATCAAGCGTCGTTCGGAGTTCGAGGATATGGACAATTTCCAGACGGTCTTTGCCAAGAACGAGGGGGCTGTGACGGTGCCTATGGCGGGTATGCATTTCTCTCGTCAGTTGATGAAGCGTTTGGAGATTATGGGTGTTGACCTGGCGTTCATCACCATGCACTGTGGTTTGGGCAACTTCCGCGAGATTGATGTGGAGGATTTGAGCAAGCACAAGATGGATAGTGAGGAGATGCATGTGCCGCAGGAGGCGTGTGATTTGATTAATCGTGCGAAGGATACGGGGCATAAGATTTGTGCTGTGGGTACCACGGTGCAGCGTGCGCTGGAGACGGCTGTGAGTACGGATATGCATGTGAAGGAGTTCAACGGTTGGACGAATAAGTTTATCTTCCCGCCTTACGAATTTTCTGTAGCGGATTCCATGATTGGTAGTTTCTATCAGCCGGAGAGCACCATGTTGATGCTTACGGCATCGTTTGGTGGCTACGAATTGATTATGGAGGCGTACAATCAGGCGTTGAAAAATGGCTATCTGTTTGGTTCATACGGTGATGCCATGTTGATAACGGAATAGATGAGCAAGGTATATTTTAGTCTGGGCAGCAACTTGGGTGACCGCAAGGGCACGTTGTTGCATGCGTTGGACTTGATGGATGAGCGGATAGGTTCCCGTATGGGGCTATCCGCTTTTTATGAAACAGAGCCGTGGGGCTTTGAGTCGGAGAATATTTTCTTGAATGCTGCGGTGGGGTATGAGACGGAGCTTACGCCGCGGGAGTTGTTGCGTGTGACGCAGGAGATTGAGTGTGCTTCGGGTCGTAAGGAGAAGAGTCATCATGGGGTGTATGCGGATCGTCCGGTGGATATTGATTTGCTTTTATACGATGATTTGGTGTTGCGGGAGGAGGATTTGGAGCTTCCGCATCCGCTTATGCACAAGAGGGATTTTGTCTTAAGACCGTTGGCAGAGATTGCTCCTTTGTTGGTTCATCCGGTTTTGAAAAAGGATATGCAGACGTTGTTGAGGGAATTGGAAGGGGCGTAAAAAATTGCCCGCAAACATGAAAATAAATACCTCAAGTTTCACAACTACGAGAGAGCCATCCACAGTGTAGGGACGTTTCGTGGAACGTCCTCAAAAACCCG
>CAYSOK010000054.1:0-10039 GCA_964432645.1 uncultured Bacteroidaceae bacterium
CTCCAAATACCCCAACAGATGAGTCCTCCCACGAGAAAAACGCAAAAGACGGAGGCTCCGGAAAAGAGCGTATAGATGCGACCGGTATGAATTTCGGAGGCAAGGAAACGCAACGATACGGGAGATGAATTGATGATTTCGGGTTGTGCAACACTCTCCGTTCCCGTTTCGTACTCCACTACCGAAGAGAAAGAATAGGGTACCGAAATATATCCACTGACAGCCTGCCCGGAACCGTTGAAGGAAGCAGACAGGTCGATGCGATTACCCGTAAAATAGTCTAACACAATGTCTTCGTACCTATTCCAAACGTACATGCCGGAGTAAGAACCTATAAGCCAATTGTCGTATTCATCTCGACAAAGCACATTCGTTCCCATCGTACATACGGAAGGGATACTTGCGATACGTACGGGAGTACTATCCAAGGTGGGGAGTGCATAGAAACCATCGGAGGTGGAGAGTATCCAGTCGTTTTGGTCTCTGTCGTATCGTATCATACGGAGTTTCTCGTGCCACGCATTGTCGAAATGAGTAAAACCGGGGATTGCGGGAAACTTGAGGATGGTGAGAGGTATGACCATGGGAGGACGTAACATCCATCCGGTAACGGCAATAAAAAGAGTTACCCATACGGTTTTGCGACCTACAAACTCGTGCAAACGACGGTTCTGCTTCACGGTCATAATCGCCATGTGCTTGCGATATCCATGTCCTTTTATTCTATGTATATACTTGGGAAAGAGCCACTGAAACCATCCGGAGAGAAGTAGGAAAAGGAGAACGATGGCGATAATATCCATCACCACACGTCCTGCGACACCGAGAATACTTCCGCTGTGCAACTCCCACACAATCTGAAGAAGGGAAACCCTGGGTTTATAATCTTCCGGCTGCAAGATTGTCACAGTTTCAAAATGGGTATATGGAGCAACGGCAACAAACAGGTGGGAACGTCCTACCACGATAAGGGTGTCACGGTGTTTGGTCAAATCCGAGAGTTCCTCGTCACCGGGAAGGGCTACCTCCCTCCATGTGGAGTGCAATCCTTGTTGATAGAGATGCGTCTCGTTGATGGCAAAGAGTTGTCCATCGTGCAACTTCACCACGGCACGGATGTCGTGTCCTTCGGCTCCGAAAGGGAGGCCTTGATTGAAATCGAAGAAACGTTCCTGCGGCCACTTGAACTGCCAAATGCCCGTATTACCATAAAAGAGAACGGCAGAATCGCCCGGTTGTGAGATGTCAACCGTACCTCGAAGCGAACCCTTATTCCAATGATCGTATTGATAAGATGAGGGTAAGAAAGAACGTTCCACGTTTATATTGGATATACCGGATTTATGATTCAGCAGTATACCCGAAACGCAGAACAGCATTAGGAATAAACTAACGCCTAGTCCCACAAACTTATGATACATTCGCCAAGTTCTCATCTTCATGTTGCAAATATACAACAAATATTTGATTAGATAATATCTTTTAGACTATTTTTGTTGTAAAAATGCGAATTATTGTCGTTTTCCTATGTTTTATATGGATTTCTAAGGACTATTTTCTATAATTTTTCTTATTAAAATAGGGCGTCCCATCGATTCATCGTTTTCAAACGAGAACCGATGGGACGCCTTATAAACGCTTATCTTTTAATTTATTTCACACGATTGAGATACCACGTACCATATTGTGTACCATTGGATTCAACCCACTTGGTAAAATCCGGATATTCGGTATCTATACGTACTGCCTCACTACAGGGCACAAACTCATCGATGGGGAGTGCCAGCGCAAACGGGAACTTCCCGTCGGCATCTATGTAGAAGGCATTCTTGGAACTGCTATACACCTCGCTACTGATATAGGATGTGGGCGTTGCCTTGGGGAGGTGAATCTCCACACGTCCCTCACCGGATACGAGATTGTACTGCGGTATGATGAAGGGGTTGATATTGGATTCCACATTCACCTTGAGTTTGTCCTTTTTGAGTGACTTTTCAGCAAAAGTGCGGGTTACGGTGCGAGTCTGTCCTCGTTCGTTATTGGTGTTCGAGAAAAGAATAACGCTTCCGGTAGCGGTTTCGTCTATACTGCCGGTGGGCAACGTGATGTCGCCTCGCTGGTCTGCATCGTAGTGAACGGCAAAGCCATTAACGTAGTGAGCGGCGTCGCCTGCTTGCACGGGAGTGAAGCTATCCGTCACCTTATGCACGTAATTATCTGTATCAAAGGTAATAACACGGTCGTGACGTATGATAACATCGTTCAAGTCATAGTCTCCTCCATTGGGCCAGATGTCTTCGTAAACATAGTAGTAACGTGTCTTCTCGGTGCCAAGTTTGGTGACAAGGTCTACCGTATTTCTATCTTCGTTGCAAATGGCAAAGTCAGGGGTTGCCTCCACGATGAACACCATATCATCGTAACTCTTATCGTCCTTACCGTTGTCCTCCATACCATAAACAATGATGTTCTTACCGGACATCTGCATGGACATGGAGATGAAACGGTCTTGTATATTGGCTACACCGTTGTTGAGGGCAGCATTAGTACAAATCGGGGTAGAGGTATCAACGGTGGTAATAAGTCCTCCGTTGTTCCAATTGTTCTGACTGTTCCAACCCTTCACATTGGCAAAGAAACCGATGGTGTATCCGGGAGGGAAAATATCGGTAAACGTACCGTCTTCCTTTTGAAAAAGAAGTTGCACGCGGGTATTGACGGCGAGTGGAGCGTTGACTGCTGCCACATCGTTTACACCATCACTACTGTTTCCTACACCGGAGAAGGGGAAGTTGCCGGGGATGGAGGCATTGGGGAAGACAATGAATTTCTTCAGATTCTTCTTGGCCTGCACGGCGGCTGCCGAGGTGGTTACGCCGGTAGAAGGATCCTCTCCGGTCTTGTAATAGTAGTATCCGAAACTGTTGGTATACCACGCAGCTTCGGTCAGGAGGGTTACCCAGAGGGATACTCCGTCTACGGATTTTAGCTCGCCCGCATCGTCGTAGTACTGATAGAGAATACTCGTATTCAACACATTGGAATTCTGCACCAAACTACTGTTATCCAACTTAAGGGGTTTGGGATATTGTCCCTTCCAAAGATAGTTCTGAATCTGTGCAATATCCGTCGTAGTGAGCACATCGCTGGTATCGTAGATGCCATTGATATCGTTTACAGCACCGTATCGGTTGGCGGTTTGACAAAGCAGATAATAGTTATTGCTCAATTCTTGCACGGTAAACGTACGTTCTTCATCGCTACGCGTCCGTCCGGCACGGGTGCTACGTGTGGTGGCAGCGGTGGTACCTACGGTGGCACGAATGGCACCGTCTTGCACCTCAAGCATCGTTAAGTCCGGTACTCCCCAAGTGGAGCAATACAGATACACCTTACTCAAACCGCTCGGCAGAGAAGCACGCGTCTGCAGCTTGCCGTTCTCGTCGGCAAAAGCAGAAAACAAGGAGGTCTCCTTGAGTACGGTTTCATCGTTTTCGTTCAGACTTACGGGGAGATCCTCAAACAACATCACGAATGCTCCCCGACCCCACGTTCCGAGGTCTATATCCAGGTCGACATCGGTAGTAGTAGCAAAGTCGAAATAGGTACTCGGATCAGGCGTTTCCGTAGTGGGAGGAACGTACAGATCCACATCATTTCGGCACGCTGTTGCCACCATGGCAAATGCGGCCAGACACAATAAGTCTCTCTTCATAGTTAATCCATTTATAAACTTACTCCTAATAACAATTAAATCTTCCGGTTATCCCCCGGAAAGGAAGTGTATGGGGGTATCACACACTGAGCCCCCACTCCTTCATATCTCTTACAAAGAAAGTGTGTCCAGCACCTCCAGCAACTCCTTGGCGATGGGTTTCTCCATCTTGATGGCGTTGCTGAACGGTACGTATACCACCTCCTCGTTCTTTATTCCAATCATGACATTGCGCTGTCCCTCCTGGATGGCACGTATAGCACCCACACCCAGTCGACTGGCTAAAATACGGTCGCGAGCACTCGGCGTTCCACCGCGCTGCAGGTGACCGAGAATAGACACGCGAACATCGTACTCCGGATACTCCTTGCGCACGCGATCGGCATAGTACATAGCACCACACTTGGGACTCTCGGACACAAGTACGATACTGGAGTTCTTACTCTTACGTATACCACGACCGATGAACTGCTCCAACTGGTCGGCATGAGTCGTATCCTCCGGAATGATGGCAGCCTCGGCACCGCTGGCAATAGCTCCGTTCTGCGCCAAGAAACCGGCATCACGTCCCATCACCTCGATGAAGAAGATACGTTCGTGTGACGTAGCCGTATCGCGAATCTTATCCACACACTCTACAATGGTATTCAGCGTGGTATCGTAACCGATGGTTATATCGGTGCCATAGAGGTCGTTGTCTATGGTTCCCGGCAAACCTATACAGGGTACATCGTGCTCCTCGGCAAAGATGCGGGCACCGGCCAATGAACCGTTACCACCTATCACCACAAGAGCGTCTATCCCCTGAGCTTTCATGTTCTCATATGCCACATTACGACCCTCGGGAGTCATAAATTCCTTGCTACGTGCCGTCTTGAGGATGGTTCCACCGCGCTGAATTATATTGCTAACATCCTCGGTTGTGAATGTTTTTATCTCATTGTGTATCAGACCTTCGTACCCACGGTAAATACCTTTTACCGTCATGCCTGCCGCAATGGCACTACGCGTAACGGAACGAATAGCTGCGTTCATGCCGGGGGCATCTCCTCCGGATGTCAATACACCAATACACTTAATTTTTGCCATATCCTTTTACCTTATTTATATATACGCGGAAGGGTGTGTCTTTTTGATGAACACATCGATTTCCGCTGCAAATCTACAACTTTTTTTGCAATTATAAAACAGCACTGTCTATCTTTTACTATTTAATAACATTCATATATGGTTTAGTTATTAGTTTATTAAGCTAAGCTGCCGGAAGTTCCTTTCGGGTATTATGAAGGCGACCTAAAACGAAAACATCAATACCGAGTGCACATCTGTATCAAAATATCACTCTAAAACACGTTTTTATAGACAAAAGTATCCCCATTCGTCGCTTTTTCGTAAACTTTTTCTGTTTTTATTTGGCTACAACTTACATTTTGTTTACCTTTGCACCCACTTACCAACCATTTGTCAAGAGTGAGAGTGGGTTTAGGTAACAGAATAGTAGATTAACAAACAAAAGAAGAATACATTATGTGTGGAATAGTAGGAATATTCAACATTGAAACCGCAACACAAGAGTTGCGTAAAAAAGCCTTGATGATGTCTCAAAAGATTCGTCATCGCGGACCGGACTGGAGCGGTATTTACTGTGGTAAAACTGCCATCCTAGCGCATGAGCGCCTGTCTATCGTAGACCCAAAATCAGGTAAACAACCTTTGTTCAGCCCCGACAACAAGCAGGTGTTGGCGGTGAACGGTGAAATTTACAACCACCGCGATATACGTGAACAGTTGAAGGACGAGTATGCGTTTCAGACGGGTTCCGACTGCGAGGTTATCTTGGCTCTTTATCGCAAAAAAGGCATTGATTTTCTGGAGGATATCAGCGGTATCTTCGGTTTTGCTCTCTACGATGAAGAGAACGATGACTTCTTGATTGCTCGCGACCCGATTGGTGTAATACCTCTTTATATAGGTAAAGATGCAGATGGCAAGATTTATGTTGCAAGTGAGTTGAAGGCTTTGGAGGGTTTCTGCGATGAATACAAACCTTTCCCACCGGGACACTACTACCACGGCAAAGAGGGTAAGTTGGTTCGCTGGTACAAGCGCGACTGGATGGAGTACGAGAACGTGAAGGACAACCCGGCATCCGTACAGGAGTTGCACGATGCTCTGGAAGCTGCCGTAAAGCGTCAACTTATGAGCGACGTACCTTACGGCGTACTACTTTCCGGAGGTCTGGATAGCTCCGTGATTTCCGCTGTAGCCAACAAGTTTGCCGGAGCTCGTATCGAGGAAGATGGCAAAACCGGTGCATGGTGGCCACGTTTGCACTCTTTCGCTGTAGGTTTGAAGGGTGCACCCGACTTGGAGAAAGCTCGCGTGGTAGCAGAACACATCGGTACGGTGCATCACGAAATCAACTATACCATTCAAGAGGGCTTGGATGCCATCCGCGATGTCATCTACTTCATTGAGACATACGATGTAACAACCGTCCGTGCCAGCACCCCCATGTACTTGCTTTCTCGCGTCATCAAGAGCATGGGTATCAAGATGGTATTGAGCGGTGAAGGTGCCGATGAAATCTTCGGTGGATACCTCTACTTCCACAAAGCTCCGAGTGCGCAGGAGTTCCACGAGGAAACAGTGCGTAAGTTGGGCAAGTTGTATCAGTACGACTGTCTACGCGCCAACAAGAGCTTGTGTGCATGGGGTGTTGAAGGTCGTGTACCGTTCCTGGATAAGGAGTTCCTGGATGTCGCCATGCGCTTCAACCCGGCAGCTAAGATGTGTCCGGGCGATGTGATTGAGAAGAAGTGTGTACGCGAAGCTTTCGCCGATATGTTGCCGGAAAGCGTGGCTTGGAGACAGAAAGAGCAGTTTAGCGATGGCGTAGGTTATAGCTGGATTGATACGCTGAAGAAGATTACCTCCGAGGCTGTTACGGACGAGATGATGGCACACGCTGCCGAGCGCTTCCCCATCAACACGCCGATGAACAAGGAGGAGTACTACTATCGTAGCATCTTCGAAGAGCACTTCCCAAGCAAGTCTGCTGCCTTGAGTGTTCCGCACGAGGCGAGTGTAGCTTGTTCAACAGCTACCGCACTGGCATGGGATGAGGCTTGGAAAAACATGAACGATCCTAGCGGTCGTGCCGTGAAGGGTGTACACGAACAGGCTTATAAATAAACATGCTACTTGAGTTAATACTATATAGGTGTTGTTTTTTAGGGCAAAAAGTCCTGTAATGAAAGTGGGGCGATGTTTCCTTTAGGATTCATCGCCCCACAATCTTTTGTGCTAGATATGTTTACTTTGTAACATACTTCAACTCCAGCAATCTTTTTTCTATGAGTTCCGCCATGGTCTTGGCGCCCAACTCATTGGGATGCAGACGGTCGCGTGTGAGCCACTCCTTCTTACCCACAAACGGAGTGTGGAGGTCTATCACGGGAATTTTGTTCTTCTTAGCCACCTTGTTAATCGTAGGAATTACGTAGTTTACAATTACGGAATCTGTGATGGTGTGTACGGGACCATCCACCCAGATGGGGTCTACCAACACAATCTTGGGTTTGGACGGGAGCGCACGCAATTCGTTAATCATGCTCTGCATATCGGCAGAAAACTCCTTACCATGCTCGTTCCAATTGTTTGGCTTACTGTCGTTGGTACCCAACTTAATAATCACAATGTCCGGATTAAAATCCTTGGCTTCCTTCCACTGGCGCTCCTTCATATAGGGATAATCACCGTTGTTGAGCATCGTACGACCGCTCACACCGAAATTGCGCACCCAGTAGTTCTCGCCAAGACTTTCGCCCAATTTTGTAGGATAGCCATCCTTATCGCGATCCTTCAGCCCCACGCCATCGGTAATACTATTGCCTACACATGCGATACGGACGGCATCGCTCTTATGAGAAGGGACGGTAGGAAGCCATGCATCCAGAGCATCGAGCACCTCCTGATGATGAGCAAAACTCGTCTTATATCCCCACCCATGACCACCATCGTTGTAGATGTGAAGCGTAGCAGGGATACCGGCTTTGCGAAGTGCCTGGAAATAAAGGATACTGTTGAGCGGTGGTACGGCTGAATCATCACCACTAAGCAACAGAATGGCGGGAGGAGTATTGCGACGATACACATTGTTCTCACCGGACCATGCCGCTACGGTCTTGTCGCTTGGTTCCTTACCTAAGAGATTTTCGCGACTGCCCGTATGGGTGGTCTTGGCATCCATCGTAACAACCGGATAGAAGAGTATTTGGAAGTTGGGTCGTACATCGAAATCCGACTTCGTTGCAAGGGTTACTGCTAGGTGACCACCGGCAGAGGAACCCATCACGCCAATATCATTGGGGTTGATGTTCCACTCTCCTGCTTTACTACGGATGATACGCATGGCCTCTTGTGCATCAGACAACGGAACCTGTGTATTGCCGAAGGGCATTCTATAAGTGAGCACCACTACGGCAATACCGCGTTCGTTGAAGAAAGGAGCCCAATCGTTTCCTTCGTGTGACAGTGCCAAATGACTGTATGCACCACCGGGACACACGAGCACTGCCCTACCCGTCTGCTTATCCTCTGTGGGGAGGAATACATTGAGCGATGGTTTGAAGTATCCCTTGGAAGGATCAATCACCTCCGGGGCATCGTGTCCGTTACTATAGGTATACCCTTCTTGCCAGAGGTCTACCTGAAAGTTTCGCTGTGCATGGAGCACAAAGGGTACAAAGAGCAACAAGGCCAAGAGCGCTTGTCGACTCCGATTAAAAGAGATTTTTTTCATGTATTTATACTGTAGATTATTGTTTTTCACTAAAAAAACTTGGCTCTCGATATCGCATCGAGAACCAAGTACAACACAAACACAAAATAAAACACGACAAAACTACTATGCAATTTAAGCCTGACTGTTCTAAAGACACGCCACAATCTCTATAAACCACTTACCGAGACGCAGCTTTCAAGCTCGTTGCATGTATATAACGCATTATACGTTTATTTGTTCATTTATATTTCTTATTGTATTCCTCTTTCACGGAGGGCACACTGCCACTTCCATGCGCTCAAGAGGATGTCATCGAGCGGAGTGTTTGCACTCCATCCCAACACCTTGTTGGCCTTGTCCACATTGCCCCAGATGGCTTCGATATCGCCCTCTCTGCGGGGTGCGTACTCCCAAGGAAGCTTCACGCCGGTAGCACGCTCAAAGCCTTGAACAATCTCGAGAGTTGAGTAGCCGTGACCGGTACCAATATTGAAGACCTCCACGGAATCAGTATCCTGATCCAATACGCGCTGCATGGCCTTTACGTGGGCCTTTGCCAAATCTACCACATAGATATAGTCGCGTACACAGGTCTTGTCCGGTGTATTATAATCGTTTCCGAAAATCTTAAGTTGCTTACGAATTCCGATGGCGGTCTGGGTTACGAACGGGATAAGGTTCATAGGCACACCGTTTGGCAATTCACCAATGAGTGCTGACGGATGCGCACCAATCGGATTGAAGTAGCGCAAGATGACAGACTTGATGGGTGCTCCGGAGTGGATGAAATCCTGAATAATCTCTTCGTTCACCTGCTTGGTGTTGCCATAAGGTGAAAGGGCCTTCTGAATGGGAGCATTCTCCGTAACAGGAAGATTTTCTGCGGATGGCTGACCGTAAACGGTGCAGGATGAGGAGAAGATGATTCCCTTGGTTCCATACTTGGGCATGAGTTCCAGGAGATTGATAAGAGAGGTCAAATTGTTGCGGTAATAAAGCAACGGCTTCTCTACGGACTCTCCTACTGCTTTGCTGGCTGCAAAGTGTATGATTCCCGCAGGCTTATACTTGGCAAAGACAGCCTCAAGTGCGGGCATGTCGCAGCAGTCGACTTTCTCGAATACGGGACGTATGCCTGTTATCTTCTCAATTCCATCCACTACATCGGCGCTGGAGTTGGAGAGATTGTCTACTATTACCACATCGTAGCCGGATTGTTGCAGCTCGACGGTGGTGTGTGAACCTATGAAACCGGTACCACCGGTTACCAATATCGTCTGTTTCATTATCGTACTTTTTGTCGTCATAAACTTTTAATTAATGCGAAATTACTACTTTTTTTTCTATTTGCAATGAAAAAAAGCATTTTTTTTGCTGAAATGCTCAAAAAACATGGTGTAAGAGAGTTTTCATGTCATAAAACATGTTTTTTATCCATCTTTTGGCGAATTGTTCCTATAAACACACCTTATTTGTATATTACTTGAATAAAAAAAATCCCCACGCAAACATCGAGATGTAAGCGTGGGGATTTTATC